>CBDUPU010000068.1:0-10704 GCA_965369185.1 uncultured Rhodospirillales bacterium | reverse complement strand
CGCACTCTATGCAACGCGTTGCTTTTGTCAAAGCTGTAGTTATACTGCGCCGATGGTTGCGAATTTTTCGATACAGGACTGGTTTGATGGCCGTGCAGATACGCGCGAGGCTTTCTTGCAGCGTACCGGCTGGGGCGGGGCAACGCGCGACGCTGTGGGCGAGGATTGCGCCTTTCGCCGCTATATCCGCCTGCACCGCGGCGACCGGACTGCCATCTTGATGGAAACGGTTCCTGACGGCCATAGTATCGCAACGCCGGGGCATAGCCTGTCAGATTTTATCCGTATCGGCGCGACCTTGCGCGATGCCGGGCTGCACACGCCGGAAGTCTTTCACGCCGATCCGCTTGAAGGCTATTTGCTGCTTGAGGATTTCGGTGATTTGTCGTTCAAAAAAGCCATTGCCGCCGGGCATGACCGTGCGGCGCTTTATGGGCTGGCGACCGATGTGCTGGTGAAGTTGCGTGATCTGGGGCCGGTGGCGCTGCCTTTTTACCAGAGCAGCCATGTCCATGAAGGGCGGCGGCGCATTATTGACTGGTATTTTCCGGCGCTGTTCGGTGTTTCCAATCTGGACGGGCTGGCCGAAGAATATCTGGCCGTTTGGGACGAGATTGAGCGCGGCCTGCCGCCTTGCCCGCAAGGTTTCCTGCATATTGATTATCACGTCGAAAACCTGATGTTGATCGAAGGCGAGCAGGGGCTGGCGCGCTGCGGCATTCTTGACTTTCAGGGGGCGATGCGCGGGCCGCTGCCTTATGATCTTGCCAATCTGCTTGAAGATGCGCGCCTTGATATTCCGCCAGAGCTGCGCGCGGCAATGCTGGAGCGTTACGCCGCCGGACTGGATGCGGCGGGGCGGGAGAGCCTTATGAACTGGTATCGCGTGCTGGCCACCCAGTTCCATTGCCGCGTTGCCGGTCAGTTTATCCGGATTGCCCTGTTGAGCGGCAAAGACCGTTATCTGCAATATCTGCCGCGCGTGACTGCCTATCTGCGCGAAGGAATTTCCGCGCCGGTGCTGCTGCCGCTACGCCGCTGGTTCGCCGCGCAAGGCGTTGATTTTGCGCAAGCTCCGGACGTTGATATTGAAGCGCTGCGCCCCTTGATCCGAGAAGACGCGTTTTAGCCCGGCTTGATGGTTGCCTTTGTTCTGCAAAATGCCTATTCTGCGGGCGGAAATTGCAAAGCAGATGAGGGAGCAGGAAAAACCATGAGCTTTTATTCCAAAAAAGTTGAAGAAATGGCGGCATCGCCGACACTGGCGATCGACGGTAAAGCCAAGGCCATGAAGGCCGCTGGTGAAGACGTCATTAACCTTGGTGCAGGCGAGCCGGACTTCGACACGCCGGACCACATCAAGCAAGCGGCCAAGGCGGCGATTGACTCCGGTCAGACCAAATACACGGCCGTTGGCGGCACGGCCGACCTGAAGCAGGCGATTGTCGATAAATTCAAGCGCGACAACAACCTGACATACACGCAGGATCAGGTGATCGCCGGCACAGGCGGCAAGCAGGTTCTGTTCAACGCTTTCCTCGCGACGCTAAACGAAGGCGACGAAGTCATTATTCCGGCACCGTACTGGGTATCGTACCCGGACATGGTCAAGCTGTTTGGCGGCAAGCCTGTTATCGTCGAATGTGATGAAGCTGACGGTTTCAAGCTCGACCCGAAAAAACTGGAGGCGGCGATTACGCCCAAGACCAAATGGGTCGTTCTGAACTCGCCTTCCAACCCGACCGGTGCGGCCTATAGCGAAGCCGAAATGAAGGCGCTGACCGAAGTCTTTATGCGTCACACCCATGTCTGGGTCATGAGCGACGATATTTACGAGCACGTTACTTATGACGGCTTTAAATTCGTCACACCCGCCGAAGTCGAGCCGAAGCTGATGGATCGCACTTTGACGGTTAACGGCGTTTCCAAAGCCTATTCGATGACCGGCTGGCGGATTGGTTTCGCTGGCGGCCCGGCGGAGCTGATCAAGCGGATGCAAAAGGTGCAGGGACAAAGTACTTCGAACCCGTCCTCGATCTCTCAGGCTGCGGCAACTGCTGCCCTGAACGGCGATCACGGATTTTTGAAAGCGCGCAATGATGAATTTAAAAAGCGCCGCGATATGGTCGTGAAAATGCTAAACGATGCTGACGGCATTAGCTGCGCGACACCGGAAGGCGCTTTTTACGTCTTCCCGTCATGCGCCGGTGCGATTGGCAAAGTAACGCCGCAAGGCAAGACCATCAATACGGATGAGGACTTCGTGACTTATCTGCTGGAAGCAGAGGGCGTGGCCTGTGTCCATGGCAGCGCTTTCGGTCTGTCTCCGTATTTCCGGATTTCCTATGCAACGTCTGAACAGGCACTTGAAGATGCCTGCAAACGCATCCAGCGCGCTTGCAGCAACCTGGCGCCGGGGGTTATGCCTAAGCCTGCTGTAAGGTAGCTGTTGCTAGCTGCATAATGATGATCAAAAAACGTAAGGCCGCAATCATTGCGGCCTTTCTTTTGGGGCTTTTATTAAGGGCCTTCGCCGGGGCCACGCGGGCCACGGGGCGGCGGAGGAGGGCTGTCTTCAAGCCATTTCCCGTTGCTGACTTTGCGGACAAGGCCGCGCCAGACACGTCGCAGTCCGGTTGAATTGTCGTTAGAGGCGATGCGGTTTTCAATGCCGGCAGTGTCTTTGGCGACATCTGCCTTAACATCGGGTGCTTTCAGGCCGATGCGCTCGCAAACGCGGGCGTATTTGTCCTGTTCCATCTGGCCAAGATGATACAGATTATCGACCATCATCTGGGCTAGCTGGCGGATTTTGCCGTCTTGTTCTTCACTAAGCTGGCGGCCGCGTTTGATGATCTTGGTAATGTTTTCGCGGCTGGCATCCAGAGTATCGCGTGACGGGAAAGAGTCTTTTTCCTGCGGCGTGTGCGGTGACAGGCGAGGTGTGATGTCAAAGATGTTCTCTTTGCCGATCTTTTCGCCGAAATCCTCAAGCGCGTCACTGATGGTATAGCCTTGCAGTTCTTCCAGTTCGCGGCCGAGCAGCAGATTGCCGGCAACCCCAAATTCAACGTAATAATCACGCAGAATTTCCAGCTTGCGACGATAGCGCTGGTCTTCGGTCAGCGTTTCGTCCTCTTCATAGGCGTGATCAAGATTCTCCAGCAGGTCCTGGCCGAGATATTTTCCAGTGCCGGCAATAACCAGAACAACCTTGGTGTCATCATCAACCTTGTTGATGACGTCTTTTATAGAGCGCGGCCTGTGGATGATGGCCTTGTCGCTGCACAGCATATTCGTTTCGGTAATGTGCGGCTTATAGGCAAGCGGGTTGGCCGTGCTGGCCATAACAGCGTCCCATAATTTGATGTCGTTCTGGACGGTCGCCGGCGCATTCGGGTCTTTGCTGAATAAATCGTCCTTAAGGCTGGAAAAAGTGATGACCGAATTATTGACGATATTATAAGCGGAAATATAGGTCGAGCAGACAGACTGGCTAATCATGCGATCGCCGAACATTTCCTTGTATGTTTTTTCCGGTGTCTCTGAATCGAACAGGCACTCTTCTTTCTTCGCCCAGCGGTTTTTGACACCGTCCATCACCCCGACAGCGGCCTTTTTAAACACAGTGCCAAGGCGACCGGTAAAAGTGCGGGTTGCGACAAGTTCGGTGACAGAGTCCGTATATTTTTGCAGTTTTGGGTCTTGTTCGCAGATGACTTGGGCCAATTCCAGCACCGTACGTTCATTGCGGCGGGTCAGCCAGCGCTCGGTTGCCTCTGCCTCCAGCTCGCGGATTAACGCATGGCAGTTCGCGGTGGTGCGCTCGCGCATCTTCTTGCAAAGCTGCTCGATATTACGGATCGCCAGATAGTCGTTCTGGCGCGGGTCGAGCTGGTAAAACGTTTTGGCGATATTGATACCGTTGCGCGTGTGCATCTTTGCCCAGCGTCCCGGCATATCGGTAAAGAATTTGGGGCCGATCTGTACATAGAGTTCCGCGCCTTTTTTGGCGGTCATGCCCGGCATACCAAAACCGGCGGTCAGGATACTGCCGGTGGAGACGCCCTCAACAACCTGAAACAATTCTTGGGTCGATGTTTCTGTAAGGGATTCTAGTCGTGAAAGGGTCAGGGCCGGGATCAGGCCCAGCATAGCGCCGCCCGGAATATAGAGTATAAATACTGTGCGCTGCTTGTCGTCGCCCTGCGCAGACATTCTTACGACCCCTGTTCAATTACTTTTTTGTTTTCTATAAGTAAGGCTTGAACTTAGAGCATTGCGCGAAAAAAGTCATGTTTTAACTGTTGTGCAGTGCATTAATCCAGCGGTCAGTCTTGGCCTTGTCGCCCGGTAAACAGGTAGTAAGTTTTTCGCATTGCGGAGCTGAGCATATTTTCGCGTTCTGCAAGGCGGGCGTCCCGGCGAGTGGCTAGCAGGTTACATAATGAATCGAGTCGGTTGCTGTTTTCTTCCATGATTTGCTCTGCAAAATGGTGCAGGTTTTTCAGGTTTTGTGGGCTGGCATCATCGATTTGAGTGCTAGGAGCGTGTGGCTGACCAAGCTCGGTGAGCATCGACCTGTTAAAGATGTGGAGATTGTTACCCATATCTTCTTCAAAACCGTCCATAAGCGCCGATTCTGACGCGTGGAAGAAGATGTTGATCAGCGGCAGGTCATTGACCGGATCAACAACGCCGAGAGAGCCGTAGCGGTTCCAGTCCTCCTTCTTGATCGACCGGTTCGTATAGCCGGTGCCCAGTATAATCATGATCAGCTTGTAGCCGGGCGGGATATGGCGGCGTATCGCGCCGAGATAGCTGATGCACGGATTGTCGAAAATTACCCCGTCAATGCCGGAATAGGACTGAATACCGCGTTCGTCCGGGTACTGGGCCTTGAAATGGTGGCAGGGGAAGTAGGTCGGCGCGGCGCAGCTTGCCATGACGGCGTCATAAAGAGATATGCGCGGTGTGCGGTTTTTCATACCTGCGGGAAAGTCGTGACGAATATTCTTGAGCCATACCGCATGGCCGCCTTCATCCCTGAAATTGTTGATTGTCGGCGCAGGCATGTCGTCGGTCTCATCTTTTTCATCCGCAACCTTAAGCTGGTCGCCGTCAATATTATAGGTCGGGATAATCAGGCTGCTGAGCGAATCTTCTAGCCGCGCATCACCATAAAGCGCTTTGAGCGCCTTGCCGAGATGTGCCGGGTCATAATGGCCGTGCCGGAACAGCCAGTTTAGCTGGCTCAGCTTCAAAGTGCGGTTATTGAAATCATGCAAAATGCCGCGAAAATCGCGGAAGCTGTCCGGCGGAAAGATCTTGATGCCTTCACGTTCATAAAACTTCACCAGATGCCGTGCTTTATAAAGCGGGCGGGTAGGGTGGTCGGGATGGCGGCGGGTTATTGCCGCATTAAGAATGGCCCCGGTTGATGGTCCCGCAAAGATATCGACCATGTCCGCCATGCGCAGGCCGGTACGTTCCTCAAGCCGTGTCATGATGTGCGCAGGCACAAGGCCGCGCATGCCGCCGCCGTAAGTAAATAAAGCTATCAGGGTTTTGTCAGGGCTGGTCATTCAGAACTCAGTAAAAGATTCTACGAATATTAATAATAGCGCAGGACGAAGAGTTTGTCAGCGCGCATCTAAAAACACACCTGTTGCGAATCAGAAATATAGCCCAAAAAAAACCGGGTCATTTAAGACCCGGCGAGTTGAACAGGGAGGTTTCACGTCTGGGAGACGTAGGATCTGGGAAGATCCCATCAACGTCGGAACGTCGATAAGTGGGGTTATATACTGCCGTGACTCTGCGTGGCTAGTAGTTTCTTTGCATGACAGTCATGCAAATTATGCATATCTGAAATACAAATTTCTGTAAAATATTGAGTGTGTTGGGTTTTTAGCTCCGCCAATAAAAATTATGCTCATGAAAATAATTTTTATTGGCGTGGGTTTTTTGTATTTTTCGCTAAAAATGAGTTCTTGCGACCTGCTCGAGGAGGAAATCCCGGAAAATTGCAATACGTTGTGAGTGGCGACGTTCTTCCGGATAGACGAAGAAAACATCAACATCGTCGGGTTTGTGATTCGGCAGGACGATTTCTAGGTTGTCGCTCTGGTCGGCGAGGTAATCGGGAAGTGTTGCCAGACCGGCACCGTTTTCCACGGCTTGATGAATCGCATACATCGAATTGATCATCAGCAAATTATAGTCTTCTTCAGGATCGACGCCTGCCAAGCGGAAAAGCCAGTTAAGGTCTGCAAACGGGGCGGGGGAGTTTTCCGGGTATCCGATCAGCGTATGGCTGCGCAAGTCTTTTGGCGTTTCCGGCTTGCCATGCTTGGCGAGATATTCCTTGGAGCCGTAAACGTGGAAATGAATGGTCGTCAGCTGTCGCTGGACCAGATCCGGCTGCTCCGGCTTGTACAGGCGAATAGCCGCATCGGCTTCGCGCATGCTCAAATTCAGGATGCGGTCGTCAAGCAGGAGCGAAAGCTGGATATTCGGATGGCGCTCATTCAGTTCGCGCAGGCGCGGTCCCAGCCATGTCGAGCCGATAAATTCCGTTGTGGTAATACGTAGCGGGCCTTCCGGCAGTTGCTTGGAATCAAGCAGTTGCCCCTCGATCATGGAGAGCTTGCCGAAAATATCCTTTGCGGCTTTTTGCAGTAATTCGCCCTGTTCTGTCAGCAGCAGGCCGCGCGCATGGCGGTGGAACAAGGTCACGCCAAGGCTTTCTTCCAACGTGCTGATCTGTCGCGAAACGGCGGATTGGCTAAGGTTTAGAATATCGCCGGCATGGGTGAAGCTCCCGGCTTCCGCCACAGCGTGAAATATGCGCAGCTTGTCCCAATCCATTTATATTCCTTTGCGACAGTTATTCAGCAGCTTCCGCCTGATCGGCTCCGGCTTCTCTGGCGGCAATGTACTTGTCGGCTTCCAGAGCGGCCATGCAGCCCATGCCGGCGGCTGTGACGGCCTGGCGGTAGATTTTATCCGTAACGTCGCCTGCGGCGAAGACTCCGGGGACGGAGGTCGCGGTCGAGTCGGGCGCTTTTTTGATATAGCCCTCATCATCCATATCGATCTGACCTTGAAAGATTTTGGTCGCCGGGTCATGGCCAATGGCAACGAAGAACCCTTCGGCGTCCATATCGCTCATTTCGCCGGTTTTGACGTTTTTCAGGCGCAGCCCGGTCATGCCGGTATCGGTGCCGACAACATCTTCAACGACCGTATCCCAGATAATCTCGATTTTAGGATGCTCGAACAGGCGTTTTTGCATGATCCGCTCCGCGCGTAGCTCGTCACGGCGGTGGATCAGCGTAACCTTGCTGCAGAAGTTCGTCAGGAACAGCGCTTCTTCGACGGCTGTATTGCCGCCGCCGACGACCGCGACTTCCTTGCCGCGATAAAAGAAACCGTCACACGTCGCGCACGCGGAAACGCCTTTGCCCATAAACTTCTTCTCGGACGGAATGCCGAGCCAGCGGGCCGTCGCACCGGTGGAAATAATGACGCTTTCCGCTGTATAGATCGTGCCGGAATCACCAACGGCCTTGAACGGGTGGCCGGAAAAATCGACTTCGGTAATGATGTCGCTGACCAGTTTGGTGCCGACATGCTTGGCTTGCTCCTGCATCTGCTCCATCAGCCACGGGCCCTGGATAACATCGGCAAAGCCGGGATAATTCTCAACATCGGTGGTAATAGTTAACTGGCCGCCGGGCTGCAGCCCTTGTACCAGAATTGGCGCAAGATTGGCGCGCGCGGCATAAATGGCAGCGGTATAACCGGCAGGGCCGGAACCGATAATCAATACTTTGGTATGTAACGTATCACTCATAACTCTACTTTCATCTGAACAAATTAGTCTTAATCGCTCATACGCCTAGCGTAAAGCCCTTATCAGCTCTTTTTTGCCGCTTTTGCCCGTCAGGCTACAGGGAAGCGCGCTTGCGTATTTCAGCGGCGATCATCCCGGCATCATCAAGCCGCTCGTACGTATAAGGCTCAAGCGTGCCGTCAAAACGCCGGATTGCGCCTTTTTCAAGCAGCCCTTTATGAAACTGGTCGAATCGTTTCGTGCCGCCTTCCAGCGGAATCATATAAACCGGCTTTCCTGACGTCGCGGCTTCGGAAATCATCGACACGCTGTCTCCCGTCACAAGAATATAGTCCGCCCAGCCAAGAAACCCGAAATAAGGGTTTGCTCCTTTGCCGTCCCAGTAAAGAACATTCGGGTGGTTTAGAGCCTCTTTTAATATTCTATCATTTTCAGCACCGGTGCGGCGTGATGCTGTTACCATCAGCCCGTAACCGGATTCGGCCAGCATTTTAAGCTCTCCCGCCAGCTTGCGCGTAATGTCGGCAGTCATTTTGTAAGCGTTGCTGTTACCGCCGATCAACACGGCGACACGCGGCTGCGGCAAAGGGGAGAGCAGGGTGGAGAACTCTTCCCGCGCTTCTTGCAGACGTGTCTCGTTGATACGGTTTGGCGCTGCGTTGGTGACAATGACATTGTCGCCGCGGCTCGGGTCATGCGCTGGTACGGCCACAAGGTCGAAATTGGACGGAGCGATGCGCGGGTCCTGAATTTGCACGACATAGCTTTTTCCGCCGCTGGCTTTGCGAACATAGCGCGCCGCGGCAATCGCCTTACGCCCGGACGCAAGTACCAAATCAGGCCATGGGGCGGTTAGCTCATCTCCGGTAAAGGTGCGGGCGCACTCAAACTTCAGGTAGGGCGAGAGGCTTTTCCACGGCTGGCGCAGATTGATGCGTTTGACCACGGGCATAATGCCGAGCGCCTCGGCAACGCCGAGACATTGGTTTTCTGTCCCTGCAATTCCCTCGGTAATGATCCAGCAAATAGTCATAAACCCCTCAAAGTTGTTATATTGCGCAGTATACAGCAAAAATTACTTGCACATTGTTTCGCGCAACTTTATACCAACATCCTGAACTTTTAGACAATATATTTACATTGGACAGTTTTTCATGAAGCGCGTTAAGCTCGACAAAATAGACCGAAAAATCCTCAAAAATCTTCAGGATAATGGCAGAATTACAAACGTCGAGCTTGCCAAGGAAGCGGGGATTTCCGCACCGCCTTGCCTGCGCCGTGTCCGCGCCCTGGAAGAAAGCGGCTTTATTAACGGCTACCACGCCAAAGTCGATCCGGTCGTGCTTGGTTATGGCGTAACCATCTTTGCGCAGGTCAAACTGGTAAGCCAGGCTGAAAGCGATCTCAAAAAATTCGAAGACCTGATCCATTCATGGGAAATGGTGCGCGAGTGCTGGATGCTTGCCGGTGAAACTGATTTCCTACTGAAAATCGTGGCCCATGACTGGGACGACTATCAGCACTTCCTGACAGAAAACCTGACCGCTGCGCCAAATGTGACCTCCGTAAAGTCGTCTCTGGCGATTCGCGCGTCCAAAGACGATCCGGGCGTTCCTATCGAGGTTTGACCCTCCGCCTGCGCTGAAGCAGCGGATATAACTCTACCAGCAATATACCCAGAAAAATCAGCGCGCAGCCTGCCCAGCCAACCGCATGAAGGCGGTCGCCTAAAAACAGCACACCCGCCAGCGCGGCAAATAACGCCTCGCCTGACAGGATAATAGCGGCATCAGAGGCCGGCGTGTATTGCTGTGCAACGACCTGTAACGTGAAGGCGATGCCGCCCGAAACCACCCCGGCAAAAAGGATTTGGGGAAAGGCTGCGACGATGGCCTCAGAATTAAATTCTTCAAACATAAATGCCAGAGTAAGGCCGAACAGGGCGCAAACCGCATATTGTGCGGCAATAATTGTGAACGGGCGTACGCCGTGGGACAATACGTAACCGACCAGCACGATATGTAATGCAAAACACAGCGCCGCAGCCATCACAAGGAAGTCACCGGCTTGTAGAGGCGTCAGCGCACCGTTGCCAAGCAGCCAGACGCCGAAAATACAAAGCGGGGCGGCAAGCCAGACAATCGGGTTCGGTGTGATCCTGAAGACCAGCAAGGAAACCATTGGAGTAAAGATGACATACAGGCCGGTCAGGAAGCCGGCGTTAATTACACTGGTTTGCATGATGCCGATTTGTTGCACCAGAACCCCGATGGTAAATGCCGATGCCAGACAAAGCAGCCATGTTCCTGCCTTCGGACTGACAAGAGGCGCTGCTGCCCTGCGCCGTTCGCGGTGTAATAATGGCATTATAATGGCGAGCGATAGCGTGAAGCGCAGGCCGGTGAAGGTATAGGGGCCGACAGCGTCCATGGCCGTTTTCTGCGCAAGGAACGTTGCCCCCCAGATCAGGGCGGTCAATAGCAGCAAAAAATCTGCCCGAACACGGGACAAGCGCTTTTAAGCCTGTTCGCTGAACTGGACTTCAAGGATTTCGTAGGTCTTCAGGCCTTGCGGTGTACGTACTTCGACTGAATCGCCAACCGCCTTGCCGATCAGGGCGCGGGAAATCGGGGCCTGAATGGACAGCTTGCCTTCATCGGCATTGGCTTCGTAATGGCCAACCAGATGGTAGCTGACTTCGACATCGGTATCTTCATCGACAATCAGGACGCGTGCGCCGAATTTGACGGTATCGCCGCTCAGGCTCGCAACGTCGATAATCTGCGCCTTGGAAATAACGGCTTCCAGTTCCTGAATACGGCCGTACTGTAATTCGGACATGCGCG
>CBDUPU010000067.1:0-10738 GCA_965369185.1 uncultured Rhodospirillales bacterium | reverse complement strand
TGGTGGTGGTGGCCGTGTCCCATAGAGCTTACTTTTTCGGCAATGATATTAGGCTCAGGACTCATTAATTTCATCAATTCTGTTGAACAGGAAGAGTGAAGATACAATGAAAAAAAATGAAAGCATAGCCGTAGCTATGGTGAATATGTTTGAAGCAGGAGATTCATTTTTCCTGTTCAACCCCTTGGGGCGCACAGAATTGATGAAATTAATGAGTCCTGAGCCTGACATTGAATGCCGTAGTGCCAAATATCTTCAAAATTTAAGGATAATTCTGCGCCTTGGTGCGTTGATATTGTATGAAAGAGACGTTACGCAACAAAAATTATCAGAAAACAGAGGCGCCGGTTTCCCTGAATATTCCGGCGGGGCGGGTCAATCTGCAAGGTGATTTGGCCATTCCTGAGGGCGCCGAAGGGCTGGTTATCTTTGCCCATGGCAGCGGCTCGAGCCGGTTTAGCTCTCGTAACCGTTTTGTCGCCGAGCAGCTGAATGAACGCGGCCTGGCGACGTTGCTGGTCGACCTTCTGACGCCGGAGGAAGAAAAAATCGATATCGTGACGCGCGAAATGCGCTTTGACATCCCGCTTCTCGCCGGGCGGCTGGAGCATATCATCGATTGGGCCGGAAATTTCAAGAAGACAAGAGAGTTTGCAATCGGCTTGTTCGGCTCGAGTACCGGGGCGGCGGCGGCCCTGATTGCAGCGGCGCACAGGGGCGATAGAGTCCGGGCTGTGGTTTCGCGTGGCGGGAGGGCTGATCTTGCGGGCGAGCTTTTGCCGTTTGTAAATGCTCCGGCATTGTTGATTGTCGGGGAAAGGGACCAGGACGTTTTGCGATTAAACCGGCTCGCGCTGGCTCGGCTGAACCGTGACTCGCGGCTGGATGTCGTGCCGCGTGCAACGCATTTATTCGAAGAGCCAGGGGCGCTGGCCGAAGCGGCGCAATTGGCGGGGGCATGGTTTAAACAATATCTGGGGCAAGAAAATGTTTCGCAAATTCGCCAATCGTAACGAAGCCGGGCGGGCGCTTGCCGATGCCCTGCAAAATTATGCCGACAGGCCGGGAACGGTTGTGCTGGCCTTACCGCGCGGCGGCGTGCCGATCGCAGATGAAGTCGCCAGCGCCCTGCACCTGCCAATGGATATCTGGCTGGTGCGTAAGCTCGGCGTGCCGGGGCACGAAGAACTGGCAATGGGGGCGATGGCGTTGAGCGGGACGTTCCATGTTAACCGCGATATGGCGCGCGTGATGGACATCTCTCCGCAAATGATCAAACGGGTTATAGAGCGAGAGCGCGAAGAGCTGGCGCGGCGGAACAAACTCTACAGGCAAGGGCGGCGCGTGGCGTCATTGAAGGGTAAGACGGTTATTGTCGTCGATGACGGGCTGGCCACAGGGGCTACAATGCGGGCGGCGGTTGAATCGCTGCGCGAGGAGGGCGTCGGAAGGATTATCGTTGCCGTTCCGGTCGGCGCGGCATCAAGCTGCGAAGAAATTGAAGAGATCGCAGATGAGCTGATTTGCCTGTTTACACCGGAACCGTTTTTCGGGGTCGGTCAGTGGTACCGTGATTTTTCCCAGACGAGCGACCGGGAAGTGCAGGATATTCTGGCGCAGCAGGAGGTTCCGGCATGAGCTTCGGGCGCGGAGAGAGCCGGCTTGTAGAGACTTTGACAAAGCATGTCTTGCCGCTTGGCGGGCATTCAAAAGATTTTGCGCCCATCATCAGGGCGGCGCGGGACAAGCAGTTTGTCCTCATTGGCGAAGCCAGCCATGGAACGAAGGAGTTTTACAGGACACGCGCCGAGATTACCGCGCAATTAATTCGTTACCATGGGTTCGATGCGGTGGCTGTGGAAGCGGACTGGCCGGACGCTTACCGGGTGAACCGGTTTGTTTCTTGTTTTGGCGATGAAACGGCGCAGCAGTCTCTTGGCGATTTTGTACGGTTTCCGACGTGGATGTGGTGCAATCGGGAAGTGCTAGGGTTCGTCGATTGGTTGTACCGACATAATTGCGATAGCCGTTATTCCGAAATACGGCAGAACGGCGCTTCTTACCCTGTCGGGTTTTACGGGCTTGACCTTTACAGTATGAGCAGTTCGATCCATGCGGTGCTGGATTATCTCGAGAAGGTTGATCTCAAGGCGGCGCGGGCGGCGCAGGCGCGTTATTCCTGTCTGGATCATTATATGGAGTATCCTGAATCCTACGGCTATGCGACAGAATCCGGTTTCGCTGAATCCTGTGAGGAGGAGATTGCCGAGCAGCTGACTGAACTGCGCCGCAAATCGTATGAATATATGAACAAGAGCGGCTATTCCGGAGCCGATGAGTATTTTTCTGCGGTACAGAATGCCGCGCTGGTGCGCAGCGCGGAGGCTTATTACCGGGCGATGGTCACGATGCGGCCAAATTCATGGAATTTGCGTGACAAGCATATGTTCGATTGCCTTGAAAATATCGCTGATCATCTGGGGCACAGGCTGGGACGCGAGGCGCGTATTATCGTATGGGCGCACAATTCGCATGTCGGGAACGCGGCGGCGACCGAAATGCAGGACCATGGCGAGTTTAATATCGGCCAGCTGGTGCGCGGCGCGTACGGGGACAAGGCGCTGCTGGTCGGTTATTCAACCTGCCGCGGGACGGTGACGGCTGCTGAAAACTGGGACGAGCCGCCCCAAACCATGCAGATTAACGATCCTTTGCCGCATAGTTACGAAGATATTTTTCATCATGTCCCGCATGGCGCGTTCCTGATTGATTTACGCGAGGAAAACGAGGCGGTTGACCGTTTGATGGAGCCGCGTATGCAGCGGGCGATTGGTGTGGTGTATCGTCCTGATACCGAACGCCAGAGCCATTATCTTTATTCTCATTTGCCGGACCAGTTCGATTTTATCATCCATTTCGATGAAACGAGCGCGCTGACGCCTCTTAAAACGCGGATGCGTACGCGTCTGGGTGAAATGGACGAAACGTACCCTTACGGGCTGTAATTTTTCGCAGCGGGCGTTTTTGTGAAAAGCGCAGCCGGAGCCTTGACCTGCCCTGTCGTCAAGCCGATATGATTGCGAGCACAAAAAATCATTTAAGAAATAAAAGTAAGGAATAAAAGCGTATGTCTGGATTGTTTGCGCCGTTGCAACTCGGCGATCTTCTTCTTCCAAACCGTATTATCATGGCACCGTTGACCCGCAGCAGGGCGGATAATGACGGGCTGGTTCCCAACGATCTGATGGTTGAATATTATGCGCAGCGTGCTTCTGCAGGGCTGATTATAAGTGAGGCGACCGTGGTGTCGCCGATGGGGATCGGCTACGCCAATACGCCGGGCATATGGTCGGACGCGCAAGTTTCTGGCTGGAGGAAAGTGACTGACGCCGTGCATGAAAAAGGCGGACGGATTTTTTTGCAGCTCTGGCATGTCGGGCGGGTTTCTCACCCGCTCTTTCTCGGCGGTGAATTTCCGGTGGCGCCGAGCGCGATCAAGCCGGCGGGGCATGTTAGCCTTGTTCGGCCAAAGACGGCGTATGAAACGCCCCGCGCGCTTGATATTTCTGAAATATCCGGAATTATCGAATTGTATAGAAAGGGCGCGGAAAATGCAAAGGCAGCAGGGTTTGACGGCGTTGAGATTCACGGCGCAAACGGCTATTTGCTTGACCAGTTTTTACAGGACAGCACGAACAAGCGTGACGACGAATATGGCGGGTCGATTGAAAACAGGGCACGACTTTTGCTGGAAGTCACCGATGCGGTGATGGGTGTCTGGGGTAAAGGGCGTGTTGGCGTGCATCTGGCACCGCGCATGGATTCGCATGATATGGGCGATAGTACGCGCCTGAAAACTTTCAGCTATGTGGCGCGGGAGCTTGGCAAGCGAGGGATCGCCTTTATCTGCACGCGTGAGCATCAGGCTTCTGACAGTATCAGCCCTGCGCTTAAAAAAGCCTTTGGCGGCGTTTTGATTGCCAATGAAGGCTTCACGAAAAGCACAGGCGAAGCGATCATTGCCAAAGGCGATGCGGATGCTGTGGCGTTCGGTAAGCTGTATATTGCCAATCCCGATCTGGTGGAGCGGTTTAAGGCGGGCGGGCGGTTAAATACGCCGGAGCCTGAAACTTTTTATAGCGGCGGCGCGAATGGATATGTGGATTATCCGTTTATGGAAGAAGGCGCCGTGTTAAAGGCGGGCTAACGCTAAGTGCCGGAAAGGCTTTATAGTTTTTTTAGATCTGCTATATAATATGAAGTGATGAAGAAGTTTTTGCTTAGTTTTTTGATGCTTGTGATGCTCACGCCGGGCTTGGCCTGTGCGGGCATTATATGCGTGCAGGAAACCGGGATGACAGAAGCGACCACTTCGGTGCCGCCGTGTCACGAGCAGGCTGCTACATCTTCTGTTGATTTTGAAAAAAGCGTCATGTTGATGGGGGATTGCAGCGGTGCCGAGCTGGCGCAGGCCGATAACGGCCCGTCATTGCAAAAGCCTGATTTGCAGTTAAATAAAATCTTTTATGGCCGGGTTGATCTTGCTGCTACCGATGTTTTTGAACCGGCGCGACAAAATTTGATCCGCGGTCCGCCTCTATCCGATGTATTCCTGACGGCGCAAACGACACCGCCGCTTTTACTGACCACACAGCGCATCCGTATCTGATCCTCCTTCTTTTCCTGTTTTTTATAAACGCGAGGGAAAAGGAGGAGATTACTCATGCGCGTTCTGATTATAGCTTTACTGTTATTTATGTTTGTGCCGCCCGTATCGGCGCAGGAAACCCATATTTGCCCGATGCATCCGCACATTCACGGGGAGGCCGGGGACAATTGCCCGGTTTGCGGTATGCCGCTGGTGCCGATGGTCGAGGCTGCGCCGGAGGAAGCGGCGGATATGGCGCAAGACCCGTCAGCGATTTTCATTGAAAATACCTATCGTCAGGCGCTTGGCGTGAAAACCGCGCCGGTCGCGCTGCATGAATTTGGCAAATCCATTCATGCCTATGGCCACATTGCGCCAAGTACGAGGCTCGAAACAGCGGTGGCGGTGCGTACGTCCGGCTGGGTGGTTGATCTGGCGACAGATGCGGCCGGTGATACGGTGAAAAAGGGCGATTTGCTGTTTACGTTTTACAGCCCCGATCTGATGACGGCGCAGGCTGATTTTCTGCAAGGCGGACGCGTTGGCAATGCCGAGCAACGCTTGCGGCTGTTTGGTATGGGAGATCAGGCGATTGCGGAGCTTAAAAAGGCCGGGCGTTTTCTGGAGGCCACGCCGTTTTATGCCCCGGCGGACGGTACGGTTGCGATGCTTAATGTCCGTACTGGCGCTTATCTAGAGGAGGGCGGTACGATCCTGACCTTGCAGGATTACAGCGAGGTTTGGGTGACGGCGCATTTGCCGCTGCGCGATCTGGTGCTGGTGGAAGTCGGGACGCATGCGGTTGCGTTGGTCGATGATACCGGTGCGCGTTTTGATGCGAGTGTTGATTATATCTATCCCAATACTGACCCGCAGAGCCGTGAAGGCATGGTGCGGCTGGTGATTGATAATGCGGACGGGCGTCTTAAGACCGATGCGCTGGTGACGGTTATGTTTGAAGCCGGTAGTCGCGAGCGGCTGGCCGTGCCGGAAGAGGCCGTACTGTACGGCGATCACGGCGCGTACGTTATCGAGGCGCTGGGGGACGGCTATTTCCGGCCGGTCATGGTTATGACCGGCATTACGGCGTGGGGCATGATCGAGATTGTAGGCGGGCTGGAAGAGGGGCAGGACATTGTCATGACCGGCCAGTTTATGATCGATGCCGAAAGCAACTTACGCGGCGGTATGGCGGCGATGGGGCATGATCATGGTGATATGAAGGCGAAGGAGGGCAAGGACGATGAGCACAAGCACTGATCGCCCTCAAGATATGCACGATCCATCGCGCTCGTTTGTGGCAAAACTAATTGACTGGAGCGCGGCGAATAATTTCTTTGTCCTGCTTGGGGCGCTGGCCTTGCTGGTCGCGGGCGTACTTGCCGTACGTCAAACGCCGCTGGACGCTATTCCTGACCTCAGCGATACGCAGGTGATCGTACGGACAAGCTGGCCAGGCCAGGCGCCGCAGGTGATTGAAGACCAGGTGACGTATCCGCTTTCCACGCAAATGCTTAGCCTGCCGAAGAGCAAAGTCGTGCGCGGCTTTTCGATGTTTGGCGACAGCTTTGTCTATATCGTTTTCGAGGACGATGTCGATATGTACTGGGCGCGTAGCCGCGTTCTTGAGGCATTGTCGCAGGTGGCCGGGGACTTGCCGGAAGGCGTACGTCCGCAGCTTGGCCCTGATGCGACAGGGGTTGGCTGGGTATTCCAGTACGCGCTGATCGACAGGACGGGCGGCCATGATTTACAGGACCTGCGCAGTTTGCAGGACTGGTTTATCCGCTATGACCTCGCAACGATTGACGGGGTTGCGGAGGTCGCTTCGGTCGGCGGTTTCGTTAAAGAATATCAGGTTCTGGTCAAGCCGCATGAGCTGCATGCCTACGGTATTTCATTACCACGGCTGATCGAGGCGGTGCGCGGCGCTAATCAGGAAACGGGCGGACGTACGCTGGAAATGGGTGAGGCCGAATATATGGTGCGTTCGTTCGGTTATGTCGGCTCGCCGGAAGATCTCAAACAAGTTGTTCTCAAGGTCGGGGATAATGGTAATCCGGTGACTGTGGGCGATGTCGCCCGTGTGGTCGAAGGCCCGGCAATCCGGCGCGGTATTACCGAGCTGAACGGTGAAGGCGAGGCGGTTGGCGGTATCATAGTCATGCGCCCCGGCGCAAATGCGAATAACGTTATCGCTGCGGTCAAGGAACGACTGGACTATATCCGTCGCGGCCTGCCTGAAGGGGTGGAGCTGGTGACGGTTTATGATCGTAGCCAGCTGATCGAAGGCTCGGTTGAATATCTTTGGCACAAGCTGTTTGAGGAAAGCGCGATGGTGGCGTTGGTTACGCTGCTGTTTCTGTTGCATGTACGCAGCGCGTTTGTCGCAATTATTACGCTGCCGCTGGGCATTCTTGCTGCCTTCATCGTCATGTCCGGGCAAGGGATTACCGTTAATATCATGTCGCTGGGCGGGATCGCGATTGCAATCGGGGCGATGGTCGATGCGTCAATTGTGATGGTTGAAAACGCGCATAGGAAGCTGGCGGCCTCTGATGCGAAGGATGACAGGCGAAAACTGATCTTGCAGGCGGCAAAGGAAGTCGGGCCGGGGCTGTTTTTCTCTTTGCTGATTATTACCGTATCGTTCCTGCCTGTCTTTGCCTTGACGGGGCAGTCGCACCGGCTGTTTGCGCCGCTGGCCTATACCAAGACCTATGCGATGGCAGGGGCTGCGTTTTTGTCGGTGACGCTGGTACCGGTTTTGATGTTGTGGCTGGTGCGCGGCAAGATACGGGGCGAGGAGCGCAATCCTGTGAACCGGTTTTTCCTCGCGCTTTATAGGCCTGTGCTGAACGGGGCGCTGCGTTTTCGCAAGACGACACTGGTTCTGGCGCTGGCCGCGCTGGTCAGTACGGCGCTGCCGATCAGCAAGATTGGCAGTGAATTTATGCCGCCGCTTTATGAGGGCAGCCTGCTTTATATGCCGATGACGCTGCCCGGCGTTTCGCCTGCCAAAGCGCGGGAAATTCTGCAAGTGACCAACCGCCAGCTTATGAGCGTGCCGGAGGTCAAGCTGGCGTTTGGCAAGGCGGGGCGCGCCGATACTGCGACCGACCCTGCGCCGTTAGCGATGCTGGAAACATGGGTGGAGCTTAAACCGCGCGATGAATGGCGCGAAGGGATGACGCCGGAAAAGCTGGTTGCCGAGCTGGACAAAACAGTCCGGCTGCCGGGGATGCGTAATGTCTGGGGCAACCCGATCAAGATCAGGATTGATATGCTGACGACCGGCATAAGGACACCGGTCGGGATCAAGATTGCGGGATCTGATCTGGACGGTATTGATGCGCTAGCCAAGCAGGTGGAGGAGCTGGCGCGCAGTGTGCCGGGGACGCGCAGCGCGGTTGCCGACCGGGTGCATGGCGGCAAATATGTCGAGATTATTCCCGACCGGGCGGTGATTGCGCGTTACGGCATTGATCTCGCCACGGTGCAGATGGTCATCCAGACGACGCTAGGCGGGGTGCCGCAGGGTGAGGCAATCGAGGGGCGGGAGCGTTACCCGATCATGGTGCGCTATGACCGGCCTTACCGTGAACATATCAGCGACCTTGATAATATCCTCGTCCCCGCGCCGTCGGGCGCTTATATCCCGCTGGCCAGCCTCGCCGAGATCAAAATTTCTGAAGGCCCTGCGATGATTACTTCGGAAGATGCGCGGCTGAATGGCTGGGTGTTTGTCGATATTGCGGGGCGTGATCTTGGAGCTTATATCGGTGATTTGCAGGAGCGGCTGAAAGGGCTGGATTTGCCGGTTGGCTACAGTCTGAAACTTGCCGGGCAGTTCGAGCAGATGCAAAAGGCGAACGCGCAATTGCGGATTGCTATCCCGGCGACTTTGTTGATTATTGTGACTTTGCTTTACCTGCATTTCGGTCGTTGGGACAGGACGCTTCTAATCCTGCTGGCGGTTCCGTTTGGGCTGGCCGGCGGCTTTTGGTGTGTCTGGCTGGCAGGATATAATATGTCGGTTGCGGTGGCGGTTGGTTTTATCGCGCTGGCGGGGATTGCCGTTGAAACGGCGATTGTCATGCTGATTTATATTGACCAGCAGATGCGCGAACACTGGCCGGAAAATTTCTCGCAATTGATCGAAAATGTCCGCCACGGCGCGGCGCAAAGGCTGCGTCCCAAGCTGATGACGGTGAGCACGATTATTCTCGGCCTGATCCCGATTTTTCTGACGGACGGGCCGGGCGCAGACGTGATGCGGCGGATTGCTTTGCCGATGATTGGCGGGATGGTTTCGACAACGATTTTGACGCTTATTCTCATCCCGGTTGTTTATGCGCTATATATGCAGTGGAAATTGAAGTTGCCCAAGGGCGGGGAGTAAAAGATGGATCACGGTGAAAGCGAAAAGGGTGCGTGCTGTTCCCACGGTCATCATCACCAGCATGGGGGTAAGGCCAAAAAGCCGCCACCGCCGCCGGGTGCGGAGGTTATCTATACCTGCCCGATGCATCCGGAAATCCGGCAGGAAGGGCCGGGTAACTGTCCGATCTGCGGTATGGCGCTGGAGCCGGAAACGGTCACTGGTGATGAAGGGGAAAATCCGGAGCTGACCGATTTTCGCCGCCGCTTCTGGATCGGGCTAGTGCTGACCCTGCCGGTCTTTGTGCTGGAGATGGGAGCACATCTTTTTAACCTGCATCTAGTGGATGATCCGCAGCTTTCCAATTGGATTCAGCTTGCTTTCGCAACGCCGGTGGTGCTGTGGGCGGGCTGGCCGTTTTTCCAGCGGGCGTGGTCCTCGGTCATTCATTTGAGCCTGAACATGTTCACCCTGATTGCCATGGGAACAGGCGTGGCTTGGGGGTATAGCGTCGTTGCCACGGTGGCGCCGGATATATTTCCGCAAGAGTTTCGAGGTATGGGCGGCGCGGTCGGGGTTTATTTTGAAGCGGCGGCGGTGATCGTCGTGCTGGTGCTGATGGGACAGGTGCTGGAGTTAAAAGCTCGCGCCAAGACCGGTGATGCGATTCGGGCGCTGCTTGATCTAGCCCCGAAAACAGCGCGGCGCGTTACTGATGGCAAGGAAGAGGACGTGCCGCTTGAGGAGATTGCGGCGGGTGATTTGCTGCGTGTCAGGCCGGGGGAGAGTGTGCCGCTGGACGGGACGGTCATGGACGGCCAGAGCGCGGTCGATGAATCAATGATTACCGGCGAGTCTATGGCGGTGAAAAAAGCGGAAGGCGACAGCGTGATCGGCGGTACGATGAACCAGACCGGCAGCTTTGTCATGAAAGCGGAGCGGGTCGGCAAGGACACGATGCTGTCGCAGATTGTCCAGATGGTCGCGGACGCCCAGCGCAGCCGCGCGCCGATTCAAGGGCTTGCCGATGTGGTGGCCGGGTGGTTTGTGCCTGCGGTTATTCTGGTTGCGATTGTCGCTTTTGCCGCGTGGATTATGCTCGCGTCTGAATTCAGCTATGCGCTGATAGCGGCGGTGAGTGTGCTGATTATTGCCTGTCCTTGCGCGCTGGGGCTGGCGACGCCGATGTCGATCATGGTCGGGGTCGGCAAGGGGGCGCAGGCGGGCGTTCTGATTAAAAATGCCGAGGCGCTGGAGCGGATGGAAAAGGTCGATACGCTGGTGGTCGATAAGACCGGGACGCTGACCGAAGGCAAGCCGACCGTAACCAAAATCGTTGCGACTGGCGGGTTTTCCGAAGAAAAATTGCTGACGCTGGCGGCGTCGCTGGAACAGGGGAGCGAGCATCCTCTGGCGCATGCGATTGTGACGGCGGCGCAGGAGAAAGAGCTTAACCTTGCCATTGTCAAAGACTTTGACTCGCCGACTGGCAAAGGCGTTACCGGCAAGGTCGGTGGTCGGGATGTTGCGCTGGGTAACACAATTCTGATGAAAGAGCTGGGCGTTGATGTCGCGGATCAGGAAGAGCAAGCGGACGGGCTGCGCGAAGACGGGGCAACGGTGATTTTTGCCGCGGTTGACGGTAAGCCTGCCGGATTGCTGGCCATTGCCGATCCGATCAAAGAAACGGCGGCAGATGCGATCAAGGC
>CBDUPU010000066.1:0-10818 GCA_965369185.1 uncultured Rhodospirillales bacterium | reverse complement strand
GAAGCCGCACGGATCAGTGAATCTGGCGACTGGTAGAGCCAGCCTCCCCGTCACCGGCATCACCGCGAGCATCCCTTGCCGCTGCCTCTTCAGATGAATCCAGCGCAACCCGGCTTGCCGGGAAGATAATGGTCACCGTTGTGCCAATACCTTTTTGCGAGAATATTTCCAGCTTGCCCTCATGCAGCTTCATCAAAGATTCAACAAGCGTCAGACCAAGCCCGGCACCGGAATCAGAGCGGCTAAGCGATGTTTCCAGTTGGCCAAACGGCGACAGCGCTTTGGCAATCTCATGTTCTTCCATGCCAATCCCGGTATCCGTAATCGAAAGCCTTAAGCGCCCGTCACCTTCAAGCTCATGCGACAGGGTAATGCGCCCGTCTCCCGGCGTATATTTAATGGAATTACCCAGCAAGTTAATCAGCACCTGCTTAATTGCAAGCTCTTCACCAATCACATTCGGTATTTTGGTATCGGCAGAGTCCGACATATTAACGATAGTCAGACCGCCTGCTTTCTGGGCAGTGAAATCAATACAGGACTTGACGATCTTATCCATATCCACAATGCCTTCATTAATCTGACGGTCGCCTGCTTCGATCCGCGAAACATCGAGAATTTCGTTAATGATGGTCAGCAAACGGCGCCCGCTACTATGAATATCGCTGGCATATTCCCAATATTGCCTGTTCTCCAGCGGGCCGAGTACCTCATTCTTGATGATTTCGGCAAAACCGATAATCGCGTTCAACGGCGTACGCAGTTCATGACTCATATTGGTCAGAAACTCGGACTTCGCGCGGTTGGCCAGATCAGACTGAACCTTGGCCTCGCGCAGCCTTAACTCCGCCTGCTTGCGAGAGGTTATATCCTCCATACTGCCTTCGTAATACAGAATATTGCCGTCATCATCCTTAACCGCACGGGCGTTTTCGTTCACCCAGATACGCGCGCCGCTCTTTGTGCGTACCTCCGTCTCAAAATTGTAAATAAAGCCGATTGTCTCCAGCTCTCGAATAAAGTGGGCGCGGTCCCTGACCCGGACATAGATATTATCGTGGGCATTGCGTACCTCGCGCAGCATCTGTTCAACGCCGGCATAGCCCAAAGTACGCGCCATTGCCGGGTTGGCGCTCAGGAACTGCCCCTCCGGTGTAACCTGATAAATACCGCCGGCGGCGTTTTCCACGATCGTACGGTATTTCTTTTCCGCCTCGCTCAGCGCCTTTTCCGCGCGGCGGCGCTCTTCCACATCGGTAAAGGTACCGACCACCCGCATGTTGCGGTTTTCATCCTGCCGCAGCATCGACATTGCCAGCTCGACCGAGCGGAACGTCCCGTCCGAAGACCGCAAACGGGTAAAAGTGCGATAAGCGCTTTTCTTGCCCTTCACCAGCATTTCAAAATTGGTACGCTGCTCTTCCTGATCCTGCGGATGCAGCAGGTCGAACAGATTGCGCCCGACCGCCTGATCAATGTCAAAGCCCGTAACCTTGAACCACGTATCATTCAGAAACAATATCTCGCCCTTGATCGACGTCTCGAAAATAATGTCACTGACCGAGTCGATGATCGCCTTATACTCGCGTTCCGCTTTTCGCAGCACCTGGTTAAGCCGCTCGCGCTCGGAGATTTCGCTATTCAGCTCGTAGTTCTTTTGCGCAAGTTCCCGGTTCATAATCGCCAGCTTATAAGACTGGCGCTGATTATTCCTTACATACAAGGTCCCGATAAGCGTAAGCGTAATCCCGAAGATCAGCATCAGCCATGGTGTATTTTCAAGAAACTTGATGCGGCGATCATGACCAATCACCAAATTCAGTTGCCAGATGCTGCTCCCGAAAGAAAAGTCGATATTCTCGCCGCTAGCGACCGCATCTATTTGCGTTTCCCCTTCTATATAATTCCTGTCCATCAGGTAAAGCTGCTTGCCGGTCGCGCGGTCGCTAACGACAATTCTCTGGATCGCCATTTTATTTTCAAGCCAGCCCATATCTATAGTCCGGTTCATACGGGCTATTCCGATGATAAGACCATGGTCTTCGCCATCAATCATAACCGCGTGCGCCATCGCAAAAGACTGCCCCTTGAAGACCGGCTCCGAGAATTCCTGCCAGCTATCAGCTCCCGGCGGCTCGGACAAAACAACAACCTGTTTTTCAGCATCAGGACGGCGCGCCAATATGGCATGGATCAAACTGTTCATCACGGGCTTTGGCGAAACAGCCTCCTGACTGGAAACAATGTTGGTTATGCGCCAGCTACCTTCCCCCTGCCCGTTACGCAACCAGAACAAACGTTCAAAATATCGTGCGTCCGGCACAGCATTTGTGATCCTGTCCGCAAGCGACGCCTCGCTCTTCTCCGCAGAAAGTCCGGCTAACATGGATGTCGTGATGACCGCCTGCTCTAGACCCACAATCCGTTCACGGATTGATGCCTGCGCGTCCTTGACGGTGCGCCGGTAATCATCTTCAATCATTTGCTGGATTAATATATTCAGGATGCCATAAGCCGACACGGCCAGAACGATCCCTGTCAAAAAGACCGTAAGCTGCGCCATATTCCCTGTTAACCAGGTCGATTTCGGCAATGTCCGGGCGGAATAAAACGCCTCGTTATTATTATTAGCCACTCACAACACCTGAAAATAAAGCAATGGAAATAAAGAAAAAACCTCCTACTTTGACTGTGCACTGCGATCGCTAAAAATTTGCTAATTTTCAAATAAAAAAATTGTGCGCTGCAGCGCTTGACAGGTGACCATAAAACGAATAGTGATATTCTAGAACTATGCTGCAAAGCAAAAATGGAGAATAATATGTCTAACAACAACGAGTTTATGAATTTCTTCGACAGCCAATTCACGAAAAACCTCGCCGGCTTCTCGTTTCCTTTCGACATCAAAAGCATGATGGAAAGCCAGACCAGAAACATGCAGGCCTTTTCCGAAGCCCAGCAACTTGCCCTTGAAGGGATGCAGGCAATCGCCCAGAGACAGAGCGAGCTGGTTTCCCAAATCGTTCAGGACAACACTGCGCTAGCGCAAAGTGTCATGAACGAAACAACCCCGGAACAAAAGCTGGCCAAACAGGCCGACATGATGAAAAAAGTTTACGAGCAATCGATGCGTAACCTACGGGAAATCAACGACATTCTGACCAAATCAAACCAGGATGCCTCCGATATTCTCAACAAACGCGTCAGCGCCTCTCTAAATGAAGTAAAGGCCGCCGTAAGCAAAACGAAAGCTACGGCCAAAAAAGCTGCCTAAAACGCGCTAAAAACGTTTATAAGAAAGGCCGCTTCTATGCGGCCTTTTATTTATCCCGAGGAAAAAGCAACGATGACTGCAACTTTTGATGACTTTCTAAAAGTGGATATCCGCGTCGGCACCATTACAGAAGTACGCGAATTCCCCGAGGCCCGCATTCCGGCCTACCAGCTATGGGTCGATTTCGGTGATGAACTTGGTATCAAAAAAACCTCGGCACGCATTACCGATAATTACACACCGGAAGAGCTTACCGGTCGTCAGGTCATGGCCGTTATCAACTTTCCGCCGCGCCAGATCGGTAAATTCATGTCAGAAATTTTGGTCCTTGGCGTGCCCGACGAAAACAACCACGTTACCCTGATCTCTCCGGACAAAAACATTCCCAACGGCGGACGCCTTTACTAGACGTAACTAAACCGGCAACCGGATAACAACACGCAGCCCGCCATAACGGCTGCTCTCGTCCAGCCGGATTTCACCGCCGTGGCTATGCACAATATCCTGCGCAATAGGCAGCCCCAACCCGACGCCACCCGTTGCCGGATTGCGAGATTCATCCATACGGAAGAACGGTCTGAAAACATCCTCTTTCTTGTCATCCGGGATGCCGGGGCCATTATCTTCGACATAAATCTCGACAACATCCTCAGACCGCAGGGCGCTAACCCAGATACTACCTCCATATTTGCGGGCATTACCGATGATATTGGCCATGCAACGCTCGAACGCAATCGGCCGCAACTGCAACGACAAATCGCCATCCGTCTCCAGCTCAATCGCCACATCCTGACGGCGCGTGCCGTTCACAATATGCTCCAACAGACCACGTAAATCAGTGCGCGTCGCTTGCTCGCCGCCCTCCCCGCGCGCGAAATCCAGATAAGCGTCAATCATGCGCTCCATATCCGAAATATCGCTCTTAAGCGCATCAATATCGGGGCTGTTTCCAAGCATCGCTGCCTGCAGCTTCATCCGCGTAAGCGGCGTGCGCAAATCGTGTGACACGCCGGACAGCATCGCCGTACGCTGCTGGATTTGCCGTTTGATCCGTTCCTGCATCTCCATAAAAGCAGCTGCCGCCTGCCTGACTTCTCGTGCGCCCTCCGGCTTGAACGAAGACGGCACCTCCAGCCCCTTGCCAAACCGCTCCGCAGCCACGGCCAAACGCCTGATCGGCCTGATCTGGTTACGCATAAACAGGATCGCAACGATCAATAAAATCAGGGACGTCGTAAACATCCACAACAAGAAGATCTTGCCCGACGAGGAAAAAAGCCGCCGCTCCGGCAAAGAAACCCGTAACAACCCGCCTTCCAGCTGTACTGTAGCCTCAACCCATTTTTCATTGGCATCGACATTAATCATGTGCGGGCGGCGCACCTGGGCATTCATGGCATCGGCAAGCGTATGGGCAATCGAGGATTCTTTAAAGCTGCCATAGCCTTTCTCCTCCTCCTTTTCAATTGATCGCCCCTCCTCATAAGTAATCAGAAGATCAAGGTTTTGTCCCGAATAGGTAATCAGCTCTTTTAACTGCTCGGGCGAAGCGTCTCTTTCTATCTTATCGGCGATAATTGCAATTTCACCCGCCACGGCAAAAGCCAAACGATCTGTCATTTGCGTCCAGTGACGGTCAAAAAAGACAATCGTTGTGATAATCTGAATCAACAGGATCGGCACGACCAGAATAAGCAACGACCGGCCAAACAAGGTACGCGGCAGAATTTTTTTAATATGCGCCTTCATGATTTCTCGATCCTGAGCAAATACCCCTTGCCGCGCACTGTCTGTAAACAGCGTGGCATTTTCGGGTCATCTTCCAGCTTGCGCCGCAGCCGGGTCACCTGAACATCAATGGTTCGCTCACCGGCCTCAAGCCCGCACTTTTCTGCAAGTTCATCACGGCTAACGACCTCCCCGTTACCACTGGCCAGCGCGCATAACAGATTATCCTCCACCGTTGTGAGGCGGATCACTTCCGTGTCATCACTAAGCTCCTTGTGCGCCGGATCATAATGCCAGCGGCCAACCCGAAACGGCATGACCTGATCCGGCAACTGCGGCGGCGGGCGGCGGCGCAATATGGATTGCAACCGCAACACCAGCTCTTTCGGTTCAAAAGGTTTGGCGAGATAATCATCCGCCCCGCTCTCCAGCCCGGCAATCCGGTCCTGCGCTTCACCAAGCGCTGTCAGCAATAATACGGGGACGTCATTACTCTGACGCAGCCGGGCCGTAAAAGCCAGCCCGCTTTCCCCCGGCATCATAATATCGACAACCAGCACGTCGAAAGAAAACCGCTCCAGAACCTCGGTCGCCTGCGCCGCATCGGCTGCCGTGCTGACGACAAAACCGTTTTCCCGCAAATAGCGCGACACAAGCTGCCTGATCCGCTCGTCATCATCAACGATCAGAACGTGCGGCAACGCTGCCAGACTTTGCTGCAACCCCTCGGCGATACTCATATTTTTGCTTTTTTCCGCATACAATTCTGATAATGTTCTATCAGAATTGATTTTGCAACAAACCTTAAAACTGCGGGCGGACTCATGAACAGCGTACCTTTTGACAAACGTGATGGCTTTATCTGGCTGGACGGGAAAATGCTCCCGTGGCGCGAAGCAAAACTGCACGTTCTGTCACACGGCCTGCATTATGGCGGCTCTGTCTTTGAAGGCGAGCGCGTTTATAGCGGTAACGTTTTTAAACTTCGCGAACACTCACAGCGCCTGATCGACTCCGCAAGCATGCTCGACATGCACATCACCCAAAGCCTTGAGGAAATCGAAGAGGTTTCTCGTGAAGTACTCGAAGCCAACAACATCGTCGATGGCTATTTGCGCCCGATCGCATGGCGCGGCGCCGAACAGATGGCCGTTTCCGGCCAGAACACAACCATCCACGTAGCCTTTGCCTGCTGGGAATGGCCGAAATACTTCTTCCCGAAAGGCGGCGAAGACAAAGGCATTGCCCTGCGCACATCCAAATGGCGCCGTCCCGACCCGACGACCAGCCCGGTTCACGCTAAAGCCGCCGGCAACTACGCCATTGGCACGATGGCCAAGCACGAAGCCGAGAAGGCTGGCTATGACGACGCCTTCATGCTCGATTACAAAGGCCGCGTTGCCGAGTCATCAGGCTCCAACATCTTTTTTGTCAAAGACAACACCATCCGCACCCCGTTTGCGGAATGCTTCCTGAACGGCATCACCCGCCAGACCGTGCTTAAAATGGCACAAGACATGGGCTATGACGCGCAAGAAGCCACCATCATGCCCGATGAAATTGGCCAGTATGACGAAGTCTTTGTCACAGGAACCGCAGCGGAAATCACCGCCGTTGGTAAAATTGACGATCATGAATATACCCCGGGCGCAGTCACCAAACGCCTGCAGGAAGCCTATTCCGATCTGACAAGGCAAACAACAGCCACCAAAGAAGCCGCATCAGCCTGATAGCACACCTGCGCACGGCCGCAATCATTTCCGTAAAAACGGAACGATATTTGCAAATTTTTAACCTGTTTGTAATAATTGTACAAAAGGCGAAAGCCTATAAAAACAATTACATTAGGTAATATCGAGGTGTGTAAATGGCGTATTCTGACTATGCTCAGAGCCAGATAGTCAACCAGTTCCAAGCGTATTTCCAGGTGAAACACGCCGCCTATAACGACTTCCTCCCCGAAATTGACCCTAATAATCTGACCGGCGACCCTGCCGATCCGGACTCAACGCTAAATCAGGCGCTGGAGGCTTTAAGAAACAGGCTTCCCGGCGGAAATAAAATTGCGCCAGATGATCCGGATTATTTACAAAAAATGTACCAGCTCGCCAGCAGGGATCTTGCCACAGACTATTCGGCCCGCTCGGTCCTGAACATCACGCTCGCAAAACGGCCCCGAATGGCTACAAAACAGGGTCGCCAACCTTCAGGAAGAGCGTCAGCGCCTGCAGCAGCAAAACCAGCACGGCCGCGAGCAGATCGAGCAAATCACCCGCGAAGTCGACGCCGAGCGCGCCGCCGAAGCCGAGCGGACAGGCAAAGACATTGAAGACATAAAGGGCAACTACCGCAACGTTACCGAAATCCAGTACAATGTCGGCGTCAATGTCATGAAGCTGGACCGCATTGATGCCCACCTGCACCAGATCGACCAGATCAGCGATCTTGATACTGAGCGCAGACAGCAAATGGTGAACAACGCACAGACGATGATGGACGAAGGCGCAAGGCCGAACGATCCCGATATTCGCAGAACAACCACAAAACAGTCTGCGCCCCCGCCTGCCGCTGCCGCTGCGGCTGCCGCTGCGGCTGTTGATGACTCAACGATATATTTCATGAACATGATCGCCCTTAACAACCCGGGCATCAGCACCAACACACAGCGCGTCTGGGACGAGATCAAATCCGGCGGTCTTTCCGCGGGCGATACAATCGATAAGTATGTAAAGGAATTTGCTGCCAGCTTTCGTGCAGCCAATAACGCGGACTTCACACTGAAACAACAGGCAGAGATGCAAGAGCACCTGATAGAACAGGTTGCCTATTTGAGAAATCTTGAAAGCTCTATTCAAGGTGTCCAGCCAACGCCTCAAGATCTCGCCGACAATTTTGTCGAATCCAAAGTCATGCCGAAACTCGGCACCGACACGGCACAAATTTACGACGCCATGCAAAATAATGGCGGCGACTTTAATGAAGCTTTTAACAGCTACATTTCAACCGAAAGCCAGCTAAGCCGTCATAATTTTTCTGATGAAGAGCAGGCACAGCTGCGCGGTCGTATCGAAGCAGAGATCAGCAGCATAGAGCAAATCCATGCAGGTATTGTTGCGTATGAAAGCCTTGAGCTTACGCCCGAAGCGACCGAGCGCATTATGCGCGAAAGCTGGAAGACCGCAGATCTGCCGCAGCCAGCAGACCATTACGCCGCCCTTCTGCAGGACAAAATCGCCCACTACCAATCAGCCGGTGGCGGCGACCTCGATATGCAAACTGCATCGGCGCGCGCCGCCGTTGACATTCGCGCCCAGATCGATCTGGATCGCGGCGTCCCTGAAAAAATGGTCGTCAATGAAAACCACACCTTTTACCAGAACGACATCATGCAGATGGAAGGCTGGCTAAAGGATGAAATGCTGATTGAACAGCAAGGCCCAATCTCCCCCAAAGCAGCCGCAGCAGCTGGCGTTGTTGGTCAGGACCTGTCCAGCACAAGCGCGCTGGAATTTTACTCACAACGCATCGGGGCGACCTATGCGACCCACCGCCGTACCAATATGGAAGAAACAATGGCCGAGGTTTATCAAGAGCATCTTGAAAACCCTCAGCCAGAAGCCGAGTCGAAAATTCAGCCCGAGCCAGAGCCACAGCCGGAGCCAGAACCGTTTGTATTCGAGCCCGGCCCTGAAGTCATGGACTATGGCGAAGAGTTCAATATCAACAACCCGTTCAGCATGACAGTGCCGCTGGAGGAACTTGATGCCAGCCAGATTGACGCACAAGCGGCCAACTTTGCCAGTGTCGTCGCTTTCAAGGCAGGCGCCGACGGGCAAATCCCGCTAAGCGAAGCCATTGAAGGCTTCCACCAGCTTCATGACGAAGACTTCACCGGCATGAACAAAGAACAGCAGGAGCAGCTCTCGTCACTTGCCGATGGAATGGGAACAACACCGGATCAGGAATTTGCGGCCAACGACCCGCAACTGCTCGGCGCTATGGCCGCCTACGCCAATGACCTGCCTGTTGATCAGGTTCCGAAGCAATGGCAGCAAGCCTTTAACGCAGCCAGCGCAGCCAACGAACCGCCAGCTGCCGTAGCTGTTGAGGCAGCGCCGCCCGAAGCCAAACCCGAACCCGCCAGTGTCGCGCCAGAGCCTGAGCCGGAACCTGCCGCACTGGAAAATACAGCGCCGCAACTAACGGAAAACTTTGCCTCAGATTACGAAACCATGTTTGCCGGGCTGCAAGGCAATTACTATGACTTCCTCGCAGCTTCGCCAATGGCCATGACAATGGAACAGATGCAATTCCTTCAAAACGCCAACAACCGATTTGAAGTAGCGCAAAACGCCTACGAACAAGGCGGCGACCAAATCCAAACCGTGCAGCACAGCCACGATTTCACAAAATTCATCCGTGACGGGCTGGAACAAAACGAACTTGCATTCGTCAAAGAAAACTGGGACCAGCTGCACCCCTATTTCGGCCATATCGGGGAAGAAGTCGGCGCAGAAGATTACGAGAAAGGCCTTGAAACCCTGCGCGCCCGCCAAGCCGACATTATTGACGAAACCTATAATCACCGCGGCGCGGGCGTCCGGGAATTACTTCGTGACCGCCGCGCCTTCGACAAGATAGACGAGCCGTTCCAGCAATTCGACGCACAGCTTAAGGAAATTGAAAATCTGGCTGAAAAGAACGGTATCAGCCTGCCTTCCGCCGAAAACGACATCGCCCGGACAGAAGATCAAAAACTGCAAGCCACCAGAACCGGCGGCGGCCCAAGCATCGCCGTACCCAGCTAAAAACCCGTATGCAGCAGATGATTTACACGTTAAAGCGGAACAGCATGATATCGCCGTCTTTGACGATATATTCTTTGCCTTCCTGACGCATCTTGCCGGCTTCCTTGGCCGCTTGCTCACCGCCTAGACCGGTATAATCGTCAATCGAAATCACTTCGGCCTTGATAAAGCCTTTCTGGAAATCAGTATGAATCTCACCGGCTGCTTCCGGTGCTTTGGCGCCAACGTGGACAGTCCATGCCCGTGCTTCTTTCGGCCCGACGGTAAAGAACGTTTGCAGGCCGAGCAAATTATAACCGGCACGAATAATCCGGTTCAGCCCAGGCTCCACCAAACCGATCGTTTCGAGGAATTCATTCTTTTCTTCATCGGTTTCCAGCTGGGCAATTTCGGATTCAATCCGGGCGCTGATCGTCACGCTTGAAGCGCCTTTTTCTTTCGCCATTGCCTCGACCTTGCGGCTAAGCTCGTTGCCCTCTGCTGCCTCGGCCTCTGATACGTTACAGACATAAAGAACCGGCTTGCCGGTCATAAGCTGCAAGTTATGAAAGGTCTTGCGATGATCTTCCGGAACCTCGACCACGCGCGCCGGCTGGCCTTCATCCAGAACCGCTTTGACCATATTCATAAAATCAAGCTGCGCCTTGGTTTCCTTGTCGCCCGACTTGGCCTTGCGCGAGATGTTATCAATCTGTTTTGCAAGGCTGTCCATATCGGCAAGCAGCAGCTCCATCTCGACCGTTTCGGCGTCGCGGATCGGATCGACCGAGCCCTCGACATGGGTAATATTGCCGTCTTCAAAACAGCGCAGAACATGCACGACCGCATCGACTTCGCGGATATTGGCAAGGAACTGGTTACCAAGCCCCTCCCCCTTGCTGGCGCCGCGCACAAGCCCGGCAATATCGACAAACTCAAGCTGCGCGGGAATGACTTTGGCAGACCCTGCCAGTGCGGCGATTTTATCAAGCCGTTCATCCGGTACGGCAACACGGCCGACATTCGGCT
>CBDUPU010000065.1:0-10838 GCA_965369185.1 uncultured Rhodospirillales bacterium | reverse complement strand
AAACGCTGGATGCCAGAGGGCAACTTAGCGCCCCGACTGCAAGCGCCCGGCCTTTAACAAATGAATCAATTAAAACCGGGAAAGTCGGGCCGCGCACGCCCCCAGGCTTTTACGGTGATGACACGGTCAAATACGCACACAATATAGCCAGCGCAGTGCCTGAGTTTAAGGCACTATCTGGCCTGCCGGAAGACACTCAAAAAGCGTCATATGCGAAAGACAACGAGAAAGAGCTGACCGGCCCGCTTCTAGGCGGCGCGCTCGCACTCTTGCTTATTGACACACTGGTCATGCTCGGCCATCGCCGCCGCCGCTCCCCCACCGACCAGAAACAAAAAGCGCAAGCGGTTCTTAAGCCTGACTAGGCTTTGCCGCTTACCGGCTTAATAAAAAAGCAGAAAAACCACCAAAACACGCAGATAAAGAAAAAGCGCCCTAAGTGGCGCTATCTTGTTTTAGAGAAATTGGCGTCCCCTACGGGATTCGAACCCGTGTTGCCGCCGTGAAAGGGCGGTGTCCTAGGCCTCTAGACGAAGGGGACGTAAGAGCCTTGCTTAAGACTGGGCATTTATAATCGGTACGGAGGCTATAAATCAAGTCTTTTTACAAGCGAAGCGAAGTTTTTTTTTATTTTATTTGTTTTCCATGGCCATAGCGGCGTCCTGTATGTGCATTTCCACGCGCTCCTGACCGTTCCAGCTATCCAGCTTTAAATGACCGGCAACATGAAACGGCTCGGTCTGCCAGCGTTTGAGCATAGCCTGCCCCATCGGCGTATCCGCAGCACGAAACGCCACGCATTTCAGGCGCGGCCCGCCTTCCCAGTCACTGATCTGGGCACGAACATGGTCCTTACCGACGATATCAACCATATGAAGCCTGACATTTGGAAGCGCAAAGAGCGGTTCCGGATGCCCCTGCCCGAACGGGCCGACATGATTGTCCAGCAAACGCACCAGGTCCGGCTGCGCGCCGCGCGCGCTCAGCACGCCGTCAATCGTCGTTTCTGTGACATAGGCCTGCCCGTCCAGCTGGGCGTTCACATTGGCGGTCAAAAACTCTCGCAAATCATCGATCCTGTCAGGCGTCACCGTGAAGCCTGCCGCCATGGCGTGACCGCCGCCCTTGACCAGAATCCCTTCATTGCGCGCGGCAATAAACGCGGCCCCTATATTGACGCCGGGAACAGAGCGCCCGGATCCACGCCCCTCAAGCGCACCGCTATCCCCCGGCGCATAGGTAATAACAATGGCCGGCCGATCATATTTTTCGCGCAGCCGCCCTGCGACCAGTCCGGAAAGCCCCGGATGCCAGCTTTCATGACCAACGACAATAACAGGAGCATCTTGCAAACGCCCCTCTTCAACGAGATTTTCAGCATGACTGACCATTTCATCCTGTATCTCCTTGCGCTTGTCATTACAGTCATTAAGTGTCCATGCAATATCCTTGGCCTCTTCGGCAGAATCCGTGGACAGCAGCCGCGCCCCGAGGTCCGCCTGATGTACACGCGATCCGGCATTAATACGCGGCCCTAAAACGAACCCCGCATGATACGGATTCGGTGCATCCGTGACCCGAGCGACATCGCACAAAGCGCTGATACCGGGGTTAGAATGCTTTGCCATTTGCTCAAACCCTGCCCGCACCAGCAAGCGATTAGGGCCGGTCAACGGGACCATATCGCAAACAGTACCAAGAGCGACAATATCAAGCCATGATTTCAAAGGCGCTTCTTTAAGCCCTTTTTCCGCGAAATAGCCGCGCTCTCGCAATTTAGCGTTCAGCGCGACACAGACCATAAAGGTGACACCACAAGCCGCCAGCATATCAAGGGCGGACGTGTCATCCTGACGCTTGGGATTAATCACATGCCACGCCGCCGGCAGTCTTGCCTCTGCCTCGTGATGGTCGATAACTATGATATCCAGCCCAATCGCCTGACCTTGAGCAAGCACATCAAATGCGGTCGTACCACAATCGCACATCAGCACGATTTCAGCGCCGCGCTCTTTTAATGAGCGCAGCGCATTTTCATTCGGCCCATAACCTTCCTTAAGCCGGTCAGGAATATAAAACGGCACCTCAATGCCAAGATGGCGAAAGAACCGCACCAGCACCGCAGTCGAAGTCGCCCCGTCCACATCAAAATCACCAAAAACCGCAATCTTGCGCCCGGCAATAACCGAATCAGCCAAATCATCTGCCATCTCCGCCATGCCTTTTAGAGAAAAAGGATCAGGAAAGTGGGTGGCAAGCCGCGGATAGAGGAAACTTTCAACATCATGCGGCGCAACGCCGCGCGCATTTAGAAGACGCGCGACGATTTCCGGCACGCCATGCTGCCGTGCAATCTGCTCGACAATCGCTTGCTCGGTCGGCGGGACAACCCACCGTGCCTGCATGAGTGACTGCTCTACGTTCAATACAAAAGACATAACAGAGATTATAGCTTTACGCCGCCGCCCCTTCCAAGAAAGACCGCAGCAAACACTGAATTAGCTGGTGACAACCTTGGAACCATAAGTATCGCGCAACCACCCGATCGCCTCTGCCAGCCGCTCATACTCTTCCATGCGGTTATAAAGATGGCAGGAAACCCGTAACAAATACTGCCCTCCAAACGGCATAATATACGCACCGAAACCAAAGCGTTCTTCCAGAATGTCGTAAATATACTGTAGGGCGGATGCAGTGTCAGGCGCACCGTCAAAAACAAGCGCCCCTAAAGGAACCGTAAAAAAACACCCGATCATAGCGGACGAATATGCAGGCGCAATGCCTAGCGCATTACAAACCAGCCCCTGCGCTGCAAGCGCCTTTTCATGATTTTCCTCATAAATGCCCTGCCAGCCTTGCGGATGCAACGACGCCATATAATCAATCGTTTCCGGCACAAGAAGACGTTCGCTGACAGATTTTGTCCCTGTCCAGTCAAACCGTTCCGAAAAACTGTGAGCTTTCGTTGCCACGCCGGAACCGACCGCGGGCACAACCCCGTCCTGACAATCTGGACGGACATATAAAAAACCGGATGCCACCGGAGCGCAGAGCCATTTATGATTATTGCCGACATAATAAGCAGCACCGATATCGCCGAGATTGAGTGCCACCTGCCCCGGCGCATGTGCACCGTCAACGACACACTCAACGCCGCGCTCCCGTAAAGCGGAAACAATCGCCTTAACAGGAAAAATCAAGGCCGTCGGGCTGCTTATATGGTCAATGACCGCAAAGCGGGTCGCATCAGAAACGCAAGCGAGAATGGCAGCAACAATGTCTTCATCACTTTGCGGCGGATAGGAAATATCCGCGGAAATGACTTTATAGCCGCGGCGCGCGGCATCATAATTTAGAACAGGCGCGAAATTGGAGTAGATATGGTTACTGATTAAAACCTCGTCACCCGGGCCAAGCGACAAGGATTTGAGAACAGCGTTGAAGCCGTCTGTTGCATTATCAACAAAAACAAGATCAGAAGCGGGCGCGCCGACAAAGTCGGCCAAATGCGTCCTCGCCGATGTCAAAAAATCATGATATTCGCAACGAAAAAAGCGATCACGGTTCGCATTGAAACGGCCACTGAACTCCGCCTGACGATCCAGGATAATGCGCGGAGTCGCGCCAAAAGAACCGTGATTGACATAGACCTCACGATCCAGATCCCATAGCGTCCGGTAGTCATTTTGAGCAGCCATAATCAGCCTGTGCCATCACGCCTGAATACTACTGATCAACAGCCTCGAAGCCAGTCTTGCGGGTAAAGTTGTGCCTTGCCTCGATTCGTCTCATTGTTCCGGACTTGGAACGCATGACAATAGAGTGCGTTATGGCAGCCCCCACAGACCGCTTGACCCCCGGCAGCATTGTGCCATCGGTTACGCCGGTCGCAGCAAACATAACATTGTCGGGCTTCGCCAGATCATTCGTCGTATAAATGCGGTTGCGGTCCGAAATACCCCACCGCTCCGCACGCGCGATTTCGTCATCATTACGAAACACAAGACGCCCAAGCATAGAGCCTCCGGTACATTGCAACGCCGCTGCCGCGAGCACGCCCTCTGGAGCGCCGCCAGTACCGATATAAACATCTATACTGTTCTCCGGATCTGCCGCGGAAATAACGGCACTTACATCGCCGTCCTGAATAAGTGTCACACGGGCCCCGGCTTGACGCACGGCTTCAATGATAGGCAGGTGCCGTTCGCGATCCAGAATACAAACCAGCAGATCTTCGACGCTGGCCCCTTTCGCCTGCGCCACACGTTTGAGAATGTCCCCAGGAGGCGCATCAAGATCAAGAATATCAGAAGGAATACCGGGACCGACCGCAAGCTTTTCCATGTAAACATCCGGCGCATTCAAAAAGCCGCCCTTATCGGTCATGGCAATAACCGCCAGAGCATTCTGCCCGCCCTTTGCGGTAATGGTCGTACCTTCTAGAGGATCAAGCGCAATATCAATGTCCGGCCCGCCTGCGCCGACTTCTTCGCCGATATACAGCATCGGCGCCTCATCCCGTTCGCCCTCGCCAATAACAACCGTCCCGGTAATCTGCAGACTGTTAAGCGCCTCGCGCATCGCATCCACGGCAGCACGGTCAGCGGCCTTTTCATCGCCGCGACCGACCAACCGAGACGCGGCAAGCGCAGCGGCCTCCGTTACCCTGACAGCCTCAAGCGCAAGGTTGCGATCCATAGCAAATTTTTCATCATGAGGAGTAATGTGAGTGTAATCTTGTTCGATCGCTTTTTCTGCCGACATTGGAATCGCCCTTCCGTTCAAATTTCACACGGCTACTAACTTAAAGCCCCTAGCGGAAGTTTCAAATTAATTTGACTTTTTATTGCGGGCATTTCTAATAGACTTCATGAAAACATTGCTGAACCTTAATGTCGTCTTCGAAAAATACGCATCAGTTCTGGGCGTGCGCGCTCGTATGGGGCAAGAATGGTCGATTTTAATAACCGACTCCGATAAACAGGCAAGCATCCCCGAATCATTTAACAGCTACGCCGCCGCCAACAACAAAGTTACTGCGCTCAATAAACAAGGAATAAACGCATCTGTCGTCTGGACAGCTCCATATGCAAAAGACCCTAAAACAGGCTATCGGCTTTACATCAAGCCGCGCACCGGCTTTGGTAGTTTTAACCGCCCTTAAAAAGTCTCGATTCGCATCAGCATCGGTTCAGCAATGCAGCAATCAAGACGCGCCACCGCATCAACAGCTTTACGGATATTATCCTGCCGCGTCTCATGGCTGATCATAACAATCGAAACCGGATTATCCGGGTCACGGCCTTTTTGCAAAACAGCTTCCATCGAAACATTATGATCGCGCATAATCGCAGTAATATCCGCCAGCACTCCGGGACGATCCAGAACCGTCAAATTCATATAAAACTTTTCAACCAGATCACCGAGATCTCCCCAGCGCGCAACCTCAAGCGCTGCGGCAGGAATTCCGAACACAGGCAGATTTACACCGCGCGCAATATCAACAAGATCGGCCACAACGGCAGACGCTGTAGGGCCCGCCCCTGCACCGCGTCCTACCGCCAGCCCGGTGTCAGAAAAGTCGCCCTCAACATAGACAGCGTTAAACACATCCTCGACCGCCGCCATCGTGCTGTCTTCCGGCACAAGACACGGCTCAACCATCTGGACAACTTCACCGTTCAAGTGCTTAGAAATACCCAGTAATTTGATCCTGTAACCAAGTTCTTGCGCATGGGCAATATCACCGGCGCTGACCTCACTGATGCCGCGCACAGACAGGCTTTTATATTCCGGCTTAACACCAAACGCCAAAGCACTCAAAAGACAAAGTTTATGGGCAGCATCAATGCCCCCAATATCAAAGGACGGATCTGCCTCCGCATAGCCCTTTTCCTGCGCCTCTTTCAGGACCTCATTAAAGGGTCTTCCTGTTTCACGCATCACGCTCAGTATATAATTACACGTACCGTTCAGAATGCCGTAAACAGCCGAGATATTATTGCCTGCAAACCCCTCACGCAGGGATTTTATAATCGGAATGCCGCCAGCCACAGCAGCTTCATAAAGCAAATAAGCGCCGCTGGCCTCGGCCGCACAGGCCAGGTCATAGCCATGGTGCGCCAGCAGAGCCTTATTGGCCGTGACCACCGAGATACCGCGTGTTAAAGCGCCTTCAACGACCTCTTTGGCCGCGCCGTTCTCTCCGCCGATCAGCTCCACCACGACATCAATATCATCACGAAGCGCAAGCTCCGCCGCTGAATCAGTCCACTCACAAGCGGACAGGTCAACACCGCGGTCCTTCTCACGATTACGCGCAGACACAGCAACAATATCAATTGGCCGCCCTGCTCTCTTTGTAATCAAGGTGCGATTTTGCTGTAACAGCTCAATAACGCCGACACCGACTGTGCCCAGCCCAGCGATGCCGATACGAAGCGGTTTTTTCATGAAGCTTTCCGGACTTTGTTAATTAGTAACGAGCCAAAGGCGGGATAGGGGCGGGTTCAGTCAAGTCATCGCCCGCGGCTGACGTGGAGTAAGACGGCACATCGTACACCTCTCCGCCCTGCGTATGAATTTCTACGCGGCGATTGGCGGCCTCCTGGTCAATACCGGAAACCGGTGCCGCGGGGCGTGCCGTGCCATATGCCCGCGTCTCTATTCTCTCAACAGGGACGCCCTTGCGGATCAGGTCGCTTGAAACTTTCACAGCGCGCTTCATCGACATCTCAAGATTGACGATATCACGCTGCACCGGGTCATCCACCTCGGCCCGTGCGCTGGCATGGCCATCAACAACTACCGCCGCCGGTCTTGTAAGGGCGACATGCTCAACAACCTGCTTTCCGGTGCTGTTTACATTGGAAGATCCATGACCGAAGTAGATCCGGGAAACATCTTCACTGGCCGGGTAAGAGGCTGCAGGAGCCACCGGTGTCATCGGCTCGTAAGGCATCGCTTCGGCGGGCGTCTGGATCGGCCCGCCAAAGGGAGAGCGTAACGGTCGATATTGCTCGGATGGCGGCGCCAGATAAGGCGTGGACTGCTCCGGATATCGCTGGCCCGCATCATCATCGAACGGGAAAACTGTCACATTAGAATCGCTGCCGGCGGGAACGCCCCTTAAGACAGGAGCCATCATAGACGAACGAGATGGCGCAGTCGCCATAGAGGCCGCTGGCCCATCCAGACCGTAAACCTTAACACTGCCACCAGACATCTCCCGCGCCATCTCGGGGTAAGTCATGTCCACACGCGCCTCACCCGACGCATAAACCGTTTCGCGCGCGCCTTCATCGTCTACAAGACTTGCGCAGCCCGTCATGACAAAACAGCAGCCACAAAACAGCAAAATATTTTTCAACGAATTCAAGGAAATGCTCCTGATCTAAACCCCAATAAAGCGACGTGATATGTTGGCCTAATTATCCGTAACTTGCAAGGCATCCCCTTGAAAATTTTAACCTGATCGCCAGATTGCTATTTAAATAAAAATCTGTCAGCTTTTTAACAGTTTATATCGGTTTCTTGAAAAGGATTTCAGATTATGGCCACGGCAAACAAAGAAACCTCCAAAACAGCAGATCCCGGAATAATGGACCCTGTCGCTCTTGGCAAAGTCCTGATGGAAGTGGCCGAGAAGTCACAGCCTATTTTGCAGAAATTCCTTACCGATTATGAATTTGACACAGACGACAGCAGCATTGACCCGCTCCACGCGCGCGAAGCCTACCTGAAATTTCTCCAGCACCTGATGTCTAATCCGCAAAAGCTCGTCGAAATGCAGATGCAATTCTGGCAAGACTGGATGCATCTCTGGCAGGAAAGCGCCATTCGCTTTATGGGCGGAGAAGGCAAAGAGCTGTTTAAGCCGGAAAAAGGCGACCGCCGCTTTAAAGCCCCCATTTGGCAAGAAAGCGCCCTCTTCGACTTCATCAAACAATCCTATTTACTGACCAGCCGCTCGATGGAAAACGCCATTACATCTGCAGAAGGTCTGGACGATGCGACACGCCAGAAAATTGACTTTTATACCCGGCAATGGGTCAATGCTCTCGCGCCCAGCAACTTCCTGCTGACCAACCCCGAGGTCCTCAAGGAAACCATCGACACTAAAGGCGAAAACCTGATCCGCGGGCTTGAAAATCTTCTGGAAGATATAGAACGAGGCCGCATCAGCACCACGGACTACGACGCATTTGAACTCGGTAAAAACCTTGCGACCTCGCCCGGAAAAGTCATTTATCAAAATGACCTGATGCAACTCATTCAGTACGAGCCGACCACCAAGACAGTCTTTCAGCGCCCCTTGCTGATCGTGCCGCCATGGATCAATAAGTTTTATATTCTCGACTTACGGCCAGATAACTCATACATCAAATGGCTCGTTTCCCAGGGACATACCGTCTTCACCATCTCATGGGTCAATCCCGATAAAAAGCTCGCCCAGAAACGCTTTGAAGATTACATGGAAGAAGGTGTCTTCGATGCATTGAAACAAGTCAAAAAAGTCACCGGAGAGCCAGACGTCAATATCATAGGCTATTGCCTCGGCGGAACATTGATGGCGATCACGCTCGCCTGGCTAGCCGCAAAAAAGAAAGCCGGACACATCGCTTCGGCGACATTCCTTACAACTTTGATCGACTTTGAACGCTCCGGCGACATGAAGCTTTTCATGGATGACGCACAAATTGATGTCATGGAAAAATCTATGGCAGAACGCGGATTCCTTGACGCAGGCCATTTGCGCAAGACGTTCTCCCTGCTGCGCTCTAACGATATGATCTGGTCTTTCGTCGTAAACAACTACCTTATGGGTAAAGAACCGTTCCCGTTTGACCTGCTTTACTGGAACGATGATGCCACCAACATGCCGGCAGCCATGCACAGCTTTTATCTGCGCAAGCTATACCGCGACAACCTGTTGGTAAAGCCTGGCGGCGTTGTCATGAACGGCGTTGATATTGACATGACCAAGGTCGAGACGCCCTGCTACTTTCTGTCCACGAAAGAAGACCACATCGCCCCGTGGCAGGCCACCTATGCCGGGACCCAGCTGCTCAAGGGGCCTTGTGTCTTTACATTGGCCGCATCGGGTCACGTTGCGGGGGTTATCAACCCTCCGGAAAAGCATAAATACTGCTATTGGAGCGCGCCAAAGAACCCGCCGACACCTTATGAATGGCTGGATCAATCCAAATGCCATGACGGATCATGGTGGCCGCACTGGCAAAAATGGGTGGCTAAATATACGGGCGACAAAGTCCCTGCGCGGCAGATCGGCGGCGGCAAGCTGGAACCGATCGAGGACGCCCCCGGCTCCTACGTCAAAATGAAATCCGGTTAATTCGCCAGCAGCAGGGCCATACGATAAGAGCGCGTCATGGATCGCGGCGGCGTTGCGTGCACCAATGGATTGGGCGCCTTATTACATTTAAAAATGGCGAAATCATAACGTGCAAGCTGCTGAATATAGTGTTCCGTCTCAGGCTTAACATTGCCCCAGTATGTTTTACACCTGTCTTCAACATCTGCAGGCAACGACTCATCAGGACGCCACAACGTTCCAGTATCCCCTTTTAGCGTGATAATTCCGAGATTATTGCCATCATCAACATGCCAGAATCCGGGGCCGTCTTTAGCCGGCTTGAAAACCAGCAAATGCGCTACTTCTGGCGGCGCGCCCGTCGCCCGGGTGAAGGCTTCTGCCAACTTGATAGTATCCATGACGAGGCTCTCTCGGCCTTTGCTCTCCGGCAAAACGGACAAAGTTTGCAGCAAAATTTTATTCATATGATCCGGAACGACCACAGAATCATAAAGCCGAAAGCAGTAATTGTCCTGATTTCTTCCCTGCGCGGCCAGCTTACGTAACGGCAGCTTTTCGAGATACTTCTTGGTTTCTGGCGATAACGGGTCACGCCAGACTGCAAGATTAACCGCATCCTGCCGAATTGCATCAAGCGCGCGCTGTGTATTACCAATCGCTGCCTGCCGGAACTCTTTTTTCATTATATCGCCTGTCATGTATTTCGCAGAAAAGCGTTATACATAAAACAGGGCGTTTTTACAAATTAAAGATATTCGCGCGAAAGCTTCACGTAATTTACAGCCGACCATTCCATATGCTTGCGGTCTTCCGGCGTAAGTTTACGCATAAATCGCGCGGGACTACCGCCCCACAGCTCCCCGGAAGGAATGCGCTTTCCGGGTGTTACTAGCGCACCGGCAGCAACCATCGCGCCCGCTTCAACAACCGCGCCGTCCATCACACAGGCTTTCATGCCAATAAATGCGCCGTCCTCAACCGTACAGGCATGCAGCAGCGCCATATGCCCGACCGTCACATCGTCCCCTATAATGGTTGCGTGGCCAAAAGAGGAAACATGGATCATGCTGTGATCCTGAATATTGGATCGCTCCCCTATCCGGATCAAATTGACATCACCACGCAATGTACAGCCAAACCAGATGCTGCTTTGTGCGCCAATTGTCACATCGCCAATTATGCTGGCAGAGCCGGCGACAAACACATCGTCGGCTATTGTTGGGGTCACCCCTTTATAAGGCAAAATCAAAGCACACATGATCAAAGACTATAAGCGAAAGGCGCCCGGTAAACCAGAGCGCCTTTCGCAAAAACATATAAATGCACAAGCAATAAAAGCTTAACGCTTTGCCCACTGTTTGGAGCGACGTGCCTTGTGCTTGCCGATTTTCTTACGCTCAACCGTACGCGCATCGCGGGTCAGCATACCGGCTTTCTTCAGAACCGGACGCAGTGCCGGGTCGAAGTTTTCAAGAGCACGGGAAATGCCGTGACGAACAGC
>CBDUPU010000064.1:0-10869 GCA_965369185.1 uncultured Rhodospirillales bacterium | reverse complement strand
GCTCTGCAGCCGCATCCCCTTGCGCAGCCGGTTCACGAAGACCGCCGCGACCCTTCGTGAAACCCGCTGTCCGGAATGATGCGGTAGCACGCCGCAGATGGCTGGCTGTGCCGCTGTCCGTAATACTGCTGGTATTCCTGCCCGTGCTCGCCGCCGTAAAGAATGTCGTTATTACCGTGCGGGCTGTGGGCCTTGAAAAGATTCAGCCCCTTGCCAGAGCGCGCCGGGCGGAATTGCTTGGGATAGGGGAGCGGGGTATGGCCCCATTCGCCGCCAATACCGTTAATGCCGCCAATCGGCTTGCCGTTAACGACGATCCCGCCGCCGCAGCCTGTGCCGATAATAACGCCGAACACGACCTGCTTGCCGGCAGCTGCCCCGTCAGTTGCTTCTGATACGGCAAAGCAATTTGCATCATTCTGCAGCCGTAACGGCCTTCCGAGGGCTTTTTCAAGGTCCTTGTCAAGTGGCTGGCCGTTTAGCCATGCTGAATTGGAATTTTTGACCACGCCGGTAACACCGGATACCGTTCCGGGAATGCCCATACCGACCGTGCCGGTTTCGCCGAGTGTTTCCTCGGCGCGTGTCACAAGGTCTTTGATGCTGCGGATCGTCGCGTCATAATCATTCCGCGGTGTCGGTACGCGCTGGCGATACAGCTCTTTGCCGTTCGTGCGGTGAAGACAAATGATTTCGGTTTTGGTGCCGCCGAGGTCGATACCGATACGCATGATGATTTTTCTCTAAAGGCTTGTTGTCTGGCCGGATTATATAGCGGATTACATGCCGAATTTCGGCTTGGTTGCCGTTACATCAGGCCTTTTTTTTTGAGCCGCAGCCAGGCTGTCCATCAGCCCTTCACAGCTTGCAATGCTGGACAGGACGCGCGGTTCATCGCTTTGTTCGACCGGGCGGCCATTCGGGTCCCAGTAACGGTGAATGTCGCTCTCGGCGCATTCGCCTGCCTGAATTTCGTGTACGACGCAAGGCACGCTGCCAAGGTTTGCCATCGTGTGTACGGCGCCGAGCGGGATATCAATTTCTTCGCCCGCTTGCAGCGTGTGAACTTCACCGTCCAGAACAACGGTCAATGTACCGCTGGTGACTTTCCAGTTTTCTTCGCGCTTGTCGTGGGCCTGAACCGACAGCATAAAGCCCGGCTTTACTTCAATGTCTTTTTCGCAGCGTACGCAGATGTCGTTCTCATAGGAAACGTCGGTTACAATATAACTTCCCCAGTCGCGTTGGTCGCTCTCACCGATCTTGTAACTGCTCATTTGTATCTTCCTCTTTGCGTGTTTATTCAGGATATAGAAGGGCATTGTGCCGACCTTGTCAAACCTTTTTTATTTGCATAATACGGCAAAGCTGCTATAAATGCTGCAGTATTTGGATATGTAAAAATAAGAATATGCAAGAAGGTGTGTTATGCCCATTACCAAGAATCACGCAATTCTAAGCGATATTGACCTTTCGCTGTTGCCGTCATCATCAACCGAAATCGAGCCTTGGCAGCAGGATCTGGTGCATAGTCTGGAGCAAAAACTGTCCGGTGCTTTCGCCATGATTACCGGGCGTGGCATTGAATCGGTCGATAAGGTTTTTCCGGGTATTGCCGCTTCTGTCGAACAGCACGCCGCATGGCGCCCGGTTCGCGGGGCCTCGCTGACCGCGCTCGCGCCGGAGATCAACATTGACGCGATGGTGCGTGCGGCTATTACCGAGCTTTCCGGGCAGGTGGCGCTCATCAAGAATATTCTTGATCTGCCGCAAGGTAAAAACGCCATTCATGTCGAGCAGAAACAGTTTTCTATGGCGCTGGTATTTAGCCATGAATTTAATGAAGCAACCCAGAAAGCCGCCCTCGATGCGGCGCATAAAATCTTCCGCAATCTTCCGGATCTTAAAGATACCCATGAAATCAAGATCGGCAGCGATTCTGTCGAGATCGGTCCTCTCGGTACCGATAAGGGCGTGGCGATGCGTGATTTTATGGCGATTGCGCCGTTTAAAGGCCGCACCCCGATCTATATTGGCGACGGCCCGACCGATGAAGACGCCATGAAAGTTGTGCGGGAAATGGGCGGTTTTAACCTTGCCGTTGGCCCGCTGATCAAGAACGAAGCGCTGATCGACCAGCGTGTCGATACGATCGAACAGGCTTGGGACGTTCTGCGAAGCTGGGATACAAAACTTTCTCTTTCCTGATATAATGAACGGCTGTAAAGGCTGTTCATTAAGCGGGAGATAGAATGTCTGCCAAAACTCTATACATCTTGCGCCATGCCGAAGCGGCCATGCCGCCGGGCGTTGATGATCGTGACCGCCCGCTTGCCGCAAGCGGGCAACGCGATGCGCAGGCGATCGCGCAGAAAATGCAGCAGGACAATCTGCGCCCGGACATGATCTTGTGCTCTCCGGCGCGGCGCACCCGCGAGACTTGCGAACCGGTGCGCAGTATCTGGCCTGATGTGCCGGCAAGTTTTCCCGCGCATCTTTATCTTGCCAGCGCAGGCGATCTTTATGAAATCCTTAAACAGCAGGACAGCGCGCGGCATAATCTGATGCTGATCGGCCATAATCCCGGCATTCACGGGCTGGTGCAATTTCTGAGCGGCGAAGGTGAACCGGCCCTGATGATGAAACTGCGGAGCGGCTATCACACAGGCAGCCTGTCAATACTGGAAGCGCAATGTGAAAGCTGGGCGGATCTGTTGCCGGGGGGCTGTCGCCTCAATGATCTATTTGTAGGAAAAGAGCTCGCCTGAGCCGGTAATATCCTGACGCCCCAGAAGAACCCGCCGGATCAGCGGCACAGAGATCGGCCGCTTTTCCGATAGAGCGAGCCGGTCGGCTGCTTCCACCAGCTCATAGGCCGCACTGAAAGAACGCTCCATCCGCGGCAGCAGATATTGCAGCACGTCACTGCCGAATGGCCGCCAGCAGCGTATCGTCCGGTGGCTGGATTGCTGCGGCAGGGGCGGCGCGCAGGCGTGAGGCCAGATCGGGAATGGCAAAGTCGATATGGGTCGGTGCCATATTCATGGTCAGCAGCAAGCTGCGGCCCTCTTCACGCATCAGATTGTATAGGTGAAACAGTGTTGTTTCCGCCGCGCGGTCGCCCAGCCACAGATCAACATTATCAATGACCAGATGCTGCGCCAGCGCCGCCAGCTCGTCAGCCTCGCACTCGGCAAGCCGCGCAGTTTCGACCGGCTTTGCGCTCGTGCGTTCGCCCCATACTGCAGCAAGGTGGCTTTTGCCGCTGGCGACCGGGCCGTAAATCACAAGCGCCGGTGCCGGCCATTCCGGCCAGCGGTCGATCCATGCCACGGCCTCTTGATTGCTGGGCGCAATCATAAAATCCTCGCGCCCTTGTGCGGGGCGGTGGCCGAGGTCGAGCGGAATTTGTTCGGCGGCGGCAGTCATCTGATATTTTCTTCTGTTTTGTGATATAAAATATTTTGTATAGGCTCCTTAATTTCCTGTCCAGCACGGTCGCTAAATGTTTAATCACAGCCATGGGAAAAATGCTCCTCATAAGCCGTCAAAGCTGCGGTTACGCTGGTTGATTTATATATTGCCGGTCTGGGGATTTCTTGTGCTTGGCATGTGCCAGCTCAATTTTCCGCCTATAAGCCACATGCTGGTCGGGCCGGATGATTACATGCGCGCCGTGCGCGCATTCGAGCTGCTGGCAGGTGGCGGCCATGACACGTTACAGCCGCGATTAGGGCCGGAAGGCACAGATATTAATTGGTCGCGCCTTGTTGATTGGCCGCTGGCGCTTTTGGTCGGCGCTCTTACGCCTCTGGCGGGAAGTGCGCAGCAAGCGCTTTATTGGGCGGCTACAATATTGCCTGTTTGCCAGCTTTTATTATTTCTCGTGCTTGTCTGCTGGGCCGTTTCGCCCCTGACAGGCGAAAAAGCTGCGCCTGTCGCGCTGGTCGCTGCTTTTGTTCTTGTGAAAGTTATTTCCGAGTTTACGACCGGGCGCATTGACCATCATGGCTGGCAGATTTTGCTGATGACCGCCGGGTACGGCTCTTTGCTGCGTCTATATTTTCAGCCGGACAAGCATTTATGGCCGGTGGTTGCCGGGCTGTGTTTTGCTACAGGCTTTGCCATCGGTGCTGATCTTGTCTTGTGGACCGGGCTCGCTGCCATGCTCGGCGGCTTGTTCTGGCTGCGGGCAGGGCAGGCCTATGAAAGGCCAAATCTGGTGTTCGGTGCCAGCCTGTATGGTGCGACGCTGGTCTATCTTTTGGCTTTAAAGCGTCCTGCGGACTGGGCTGTCCCGGCTTGTGACGGGCTTTCGCTGACATATCTCGCTCTGGCCTTTGCCGTTCTGCTTTTCTGGGGCTGCGTTTACAGTCTACCGGAAAAATTAAAAGCGCGGCGGATCGCGGTTTCTCTGTCTTTGGTTTTGTTGATTTCTGCCGCCCTTTATGCCTTGTTTCCACACTGTTTTGTGGATCCTTACGGGCTTGCCAGTGAAAAACTCTACGCGATCTGGCAGGGCGAGATCGAAGAAGCGCGCACACTCTGGGAACATGCGGCTTATGCGCCTTCGGCTGTAATCCTGTTTTTATTGCCTCTTCTTTGCGGCGCTGCTTCTTTGTTGGCTGCGCTTCGCTATGATCACGCAAACCGAAGTTTCTGGTTTGGTTTTGCCGTCATCTCTGCGATTGGTCTGATCGTAAGCCTGTTTCAGATCAGGGTCCTGACTTTTATGCAAATCCTCACCCTCTGGCCGGCAAGCTGGGGAGTTATCGCGCTATCGGCGTGGCTTGGTTCGCGCAGAGTGAGCGCGAAAGGGCTTGTCGTGGTAAGTGTAATTTTTGCGGCCCTCCTGCTCTCGCTTTCGCTTCCGAAGAAAAAGGCCGATGCCGTTCAGAGTAATATGCTGTCAGCCCGATATTGCCCGGCGATAGAGGTTAGTGATGCGTTAAGCGCCTATGGCAAGGGCGATAAAGATCATAATGATGCCGCTGGACTGATGTTGCTGAGCTCTTATATTTTCAATGGCTCGGAACTGCTTTTTCGTACGCCGCACCGCGTGTTAGCCGCGCCTTATCATGGCGCTGCCGCAGGGATGCTGGCAAGCTATGAAATTTTTGCGGCAGACGCTGACAGGCAGGCGCGGCAGCTGGCGCGTGATTATGGCGTAGATCTGCTGCTGGTCTGTCCCGGCTACTGGCCTTTTCCACCGCAGGAAATTGAAGGCGAGAATACCCTGATCCGCAGGCTGTTAATGCAAAATCCGCCGGCCTGGCTAGAGCGCACTGAAATTACCGGCGGCGGCTTTATCGTTTACCGCGTCAGATAGCGCTTATTTCTTCGCTTTTTTTGCGGACGTCTTTTTGTTGCCGTCTTCGTAATAAGGGCTTTCGCGATATTTCATCAGGGCGAACCCCATCAGGACCCCGGCGACCGAGGCAATCGGAACGGCAAGCAACATCCCGACCAGGCCAAAAGCGCTGCCGCCTGCCAGCAATGCAAATAGAATCCATAGCGGGTGAAGGCCGACACTCTCGCCGAGAATTTTCGGTGTCAGGATATTGCCCTCGATTGCTTGCCCGATCATAAAGATGGCGGCGATGATGGCGGTATAGCTCCACTCGCCGCTTTGCATCCAGGCAACGATCGTCGCGGTTAGCAGCCCGACTGTAGAGCCGACCAGCGGGATAATCGACAGGACCCCCGCCATAATGCCGATCAGAAAGCCGTAATTCAGCCCCGCGACAGTCAATGCAAACGCGTAGATAACGCCGAGCAGGAAAGCGACGGTGATTTGGCCGCGCACGAAACCGGACAGGCGCTTGTCGATTTCTTTAAGCAGCCCTTTAATCGTGTCATAGCTTCCGCGCGGTAATTGATTGTCGAGCCAGTTACTCATATTTCTCCACTCCCGCATGATAAAAAACGCAACCAGCGGCGTCAGGATGATCAGCGACATAAAGCCTGCAAAGGCTTGTCCGCCGCTTGCCAGCTTGCCCAAAACATCGGCGCTGACATTCAGGACGTTACCGATATTGTTTTTCAGCGCTTCTTGTAACGTTGCGCCTTCTTCGCCATTGGCATTTTCCTGGATTTTCTCAAGATAGGGCGCGGAGAACTCTACGGCGCGCTCGATATAGCCGGGGATCGCGTCGGCAAGATCGGCAAGCTGGTGATAAAGCGGCGGTATTGCTAACACGAAGATCGCGCATATAAAGATGATGAACAGGCCGAGTATAAGAAGGGTCGCGAGTGTCCGTGGTACTTTGTGACGGCCGAGCCATTCGACCATTGGGTCGAGCAAATAGGCAATTGCGATGCCAAGCACAAAGGGCAGTAACGTATTGCCAAATGCCCAGATGAACAACAAAAAGGCCGCAAACGTTCCCATCCAGAATAAAATATGGTTGCGTGCGGTCAGTGCGGGGGAGGCGTCAGTTGTCATTTGCGGGAGCCCTCGTTAAAGCGGTTTATAGCGGTTCAGGTAAAGATCATAGACTAGAGGAGATGCACTGTGCCCACGACCGCCGTTGGATACGCCAAAACCGTTGTCGAAATCCTGCCGATAGCGCGACCGGCCGAAGTCGATCCGCGGAGAGGTCAGTGTCATGTCCGCCTGTTGTAAGGCAAGGCGCAGCCTGTCTTCACTGCCCTGAAACAGGATTTGTATATTGGCTTCGTTCGGGGTCAGGGAAAGCAGCTTGACCTCGTTGACGCCTTGTACGCGGCGCAGCGCTTTTTGGGTTTCGAGCCATTCCACCATGCTCAGAAACTTGACCCTGACTTTCAGGCTGTTTCCTTGTGAAGGATTGACTTGCGTTTGGCTCTTCCACGCTTGCTGAAGATTTTCGCGGGCTTCGCGTACGGCGGTTTCAAACGGGTTCTCGCCGCTTTTGGCGGTGATGGTCAGTTTGTTGGCAAATTCCGGTGTACCGCGGTCGGTCCGGTAAACCATGATGGTCAGGCGGTCGGGCGGCGCGCTGCCGTTTGAAAGGCTTCCATTATACCATTCGGGGATAGCCAGCATAATGATCGTCTCACCGGCACTGTAACGCTTCGTCATGGTTTGCAGATTGTCCGGAGAATAGGTCAGCGCCTCATTGTCGCCGATATCGGCAACATCCTGTAGGTCGCCGATCGGCACGATCACGGGGACAAGCCCCTGATATGTTTGCATCCGGTTCCATGCCGCCAGCCACGGATTGTTGTCGCCCCATAAAATCGTGCGTGCCCCCCATTGATAGTATGGCAGCACCAGTACGGGTTTACTGGCAACGTCACTATAGGCAAGTCCTAGCGCCCCGAGATAATTACGAACCGCATCGTTTTTAAATCTGAAGGTGAAGGTTCCGACATATCTGACGCTGGAAAGGTGTTCTTCCGTGATTTCGAAATCCTTAATCAGCGAGGAGATAAGACCGGCCTCGGGCAAGGTAAAACGCTCGAACTGGTTTTTGGACAATAAACGTTCGGCAAGGATCTGAAATGCTTTTTGCTGCGCTTGTCCGAAAGCCTTTTCCCGTGCAGCGGCTGCGCTGGTGTCGGTAACATCGACTTTGACGTCCTTGACGGTAAAAGCGGCGGCACCGGGGGGCTGTGCAAAGGCGGCAATAGGTGGCATTATAAGCAGCAAGGCGAAACAAATCGCGCAAAAGACTGTACGCCGCTTGGTAAAAAGCATATAAATTCCGGCCATAGGGTCGTCCACCTTTTTGAATGCTGCAACCGTTTTATAGCGCTTTAGCAAGGAATTCTCAATGAAAGAAAACGCATACAAAGAAGCCGGTGTGGATATAGAAGCTGGCGCTGCATTGGTCGAGCGCATCAAGCCCCACGTTCGCAAAACCCGCCGTAGCGGCGTGATGAGTGAGCTTGGCGGCTTTGGCGCTTTCTTTGATGTGAAACAGGCCGGTTATAAAGACCCTGTTCTGGTTTCTGGAACCGACGGTGTCGGGACGAAGCTGAAAATTGCAATTGAAACAGGTCATCACAGTACGATCGGCATCGATCTGGTCGCGATGTGCGTAAATGATGTTGTGGTGCAAGGGGCGGAGCCTTTGTTTTTCCTCGATTATTTTGCGACCGGAAAACTCGATAACGATGTTGCTGAAGCCGTGATTGCCGGGATTGCCGATGGCTGCGCCGAAGCGGGCTGCGCCCTGATTGGCGGTGAAACCGCAGAAATGCCCGGAATGTACGGTGCCGGTGACTATGACCTTGCCGGTTTTACGGTTGGTGCCGTGGAGCGCGAAGCGATACTGACTGGCGATCGTATCGGTGCGGGCGATGTTATTCTGGGGCTTGCTTCCAGCGGGCCGCACTCCAACGGCTACAGCCTGGTGCGGCGAGTCGTCGAATCTTCTGCCGGTATCGGCTATGACAGCCCGGCGCCGTTTCATAATGGCCTCAGCGTCGGCGAAGCTCTGTTAGCACCGACCCGGATTTATGTCCGTCCGTTGCTAAAGGCGCTTGGCTGCAAGGATAGTACTGGTGCTGCCGCGATACACGGTTTGGCCCATATTACCGGCGGCGGGTTGATTGAGAATATTCCGCGGGTGATTCCGGACGGCTTGTGCGCCGTTCTTGATGCAGCCGCTTGGGACTTGCCGCCTGTGTTTAAATGGCTGGCCGCAGCCGGTGACCTTTCCGCCAAAGATATGGCGCTTACCTTTAATTGCGGTATCGGTATGGCCGTTATTTGCGATTCCGGTGAAGCCGCTGCCATCCGTGACGTGTTGGAACAGGCTGGTGAAACCGTGTTCGAAATTGGCAAAATCGAAGGGCAGGACGGCGAAGACGGTATACGCATCGATAATATGGATGTCTCATGGAAAAGCTGAATCTCGGCATTCTGATCTCCGGCCGGGGGAGCAATATGCAGGCCCTGATCAAAGCCTGCGACCAGTATGATTTTCCTGCGCGGGTTGCCATTGTTATTGCGAACCGTCCCGATGCGGCAGGGCTGGAGATCGCCGCCGAATCCGGTATTCGCACGGCAGTCATTGATCACAAGAACCATGAGGATAAACCGTCTTTTGAAGCAGCAATACAGGAAGAGCTGCGGCGCCAGAATGTTTCGCTGGTGTGTCTGGCCGGTTTTATGCGCTTGCTCAGCGCCGATTTTATCGCCGGCTGGCCGGACAGCATTATCAATATTCATCCATCGTTACTGCCTGCCTATAAAGGGCTGGACACCCATGCAAGGGCGCTTGCCGACAAAGTAGCAGAAAGCGGCTGCACGGTGCATTTCGTTATTCCTGAAATGGATGCCGGGCCGGTCATCTTGCAAAAGAAAGTGCCTGTGCGCGCAGATGATACGCCAGACAGCCTTGCCGCCCGGGTTTTGGAGCAAGAGCATGTCGCTTATCCCGAGGCCGTGCGCTTAATTGGCGAAGGCCGCGTTAGCGTGGTTGACGGCGACGTAAAAATTCTGGAAGAATAGAAACTTATTCTTATAATTGCAGCGTTAGTAAAACCAAGAGGACACGATGGCTGGAACGATTAACAATCAGGCTGACCCGAAAGAAGTTGAAAATGCCCGCGCCATGTGGTCCGGCTTTACCAAACTGGTCAAATATAGCTCGATTGCGACTGCTGCGGTCTTGCTGCTGATGCTGGTATTTTTATACTAGTCATATTTAAATAACTCTTTGAAAAAATTCACGAACCTCTCGCGTTTTTTCACCATTCTGTAACTTTTTGCGGGCAAGATAACCGTTAAGAAGTGGGGAAAATGGCCGGCATGACGTCGGCCGCGTACGCAATCTATGAGAAAAAGTTCGTTGGAAATAAAAAGGTATATATGGCCGTTTAACGGCCATGCCGTTATGTTCGTCGTTGCGATAGCGGCGTTGTTGGCGGTTTTTGCCGGCTTTTCCCATGCGTCTTATGCGCAGACACGGGACTTTACGTCCTATCTTCCGCTTCATGATGATCAGGACAGCTATAATTTTACCGGCCACATGTATGTGACGCGCAATCCCGGTAAAGCGCTGAATTTTGATAGTTACAAACAGTTTATGGAGCGTCATCTGGCGGGGCGGAATGGCAGTCCTGTCAGCGGTCCGGTTGTAAACCTGGGGCATGATGATGTGCCGCACTGGATCGTTATTGCTGTTAATAACCAGAGCTGGAATGAAAAATGGGTTCTGTCGCTGGGCGATCATCTGAGCGGTCGTCTGGGGCTGCTCGACAATTTATTTGTTTATGATCATGTCTCGAAAAAGACTTACGTGAACTCTCTTAAGGCTTCGGATAGCCCTTATGTCAAGAAAGACATACTGAACGGCAATACCGTTACACTGGAAATTCCCCGCGGGCAAAAGACTCTGATATTTTTGTATGTTGTTCCAAAGCCGGGTTTTCCAGCTACGCTTGCCCCGCAATTGATGACGCAAAATGCCTATGTCAAGCAAAGCGCCAGCGTCTTTAATCAGAACTTTTTGGTGAGCGCCTTCTTCGTTCTGATGGTCGGCCTGTTTCTTGCGCTGATCCTGTTTCGCCAAATGTGGAGCGGTATCATCTTTATCGCTTACTATGTTCTCTTGCTGTCTTTGCTGCGTTTCCATGACGAAATCGTTCAGGTGGATTTTTCATTGGCCAGCCGGATACCCGGTGTTCTGTTCAATCTCGCTGTAATCTCCGGCCTGTTAATGACCAAAAGCTTTCTTGGCATCGGGCGGCTTCAGCAATTCCAAAGCCGGCTGATTGTGATGGTTATGGCAGGGTTGCTTGTTTCTTCGCTCGTTGCGCTTTTTGTAGTCCCACCGGGTATGAGCCTTCAGCTATTTATCATGTATGGCCCCCCGGTCGCTGCGGTGTTTTTTGCGATGCTGCTTTGCCTTGCATTCGGCTATAGCGAACAAAGAG
>CBDUPU010000063.1:0-11125 GCA_965369185.1 uncultured Rhodospirillales bacterium | reverse complement strand
CTGACCTTGCCCTTGCTGCTGGCCATTTTGACCATCTTGCTCGCCGTCTTGGCCTTGCTTCTGACCGTCCTGACCGTCTTGTTGTTGGTTTGGGTCACCTTTTTGCGGCTGGTTCTGTTGCCCCTGCTGATTCTGCTGTTGACCGTCCTGTTTCTGGCTTTGCTGACCTTGCTGGTTCTGCTGCTGGCTATCCTGTTGCTGATTTTGTTGGCCTTGCTGGTTCTGCTGGCTCTGTTGTCCTTGCTGCCCCTGCTGTTGGTCCTGACTATTTTGCTGATTTTGTTGCGGATAGTTGCCCAGCTCCTCATCAAGCTGCTCATCCAGATTGTTCAGCAATTCCTGAGCGATGTCATCGATATAAAGATCCCAGATTTTTTCAATCAGCGCGTTACGCTTTTCGGCATAGGAATCCGTCAGCCCCTTAAAATAGGTCTTACCGAGCCAACGATCGCGCGGCCGCGGCTGCAAATTCTCCAACCCCTGCAAACCGCCGCACATATCCAGCAAATGCCTGAAATCAGCGGGCGGAAAACCATCTTTGCCGACAGCGTCATTGGCAACCTTTTCGGTAATTTCAGCGCGCGCTTCTTCCTTGGTGATCTTGATCCCGTCAACATCAATGCCGAACCGCGCCCAATTTTCGCGGTTATGATCGAACAGTCCGTTATTCTTGAAAAACGACAGGCTGATCGCGTTCAGCACGTTGATGAAACGCTGCTCAGGCGTACCGGAAATCTTGCTTTCCAGCTGCTCGACCTGTTGTTCGAATGCCTTGCGCATTTCAGACGGCATACTATGCTTATGCGCCGCCATATGATCTTTCAGCCCGTCAAGCACCTCCCGCGCCTGCTGCTTCGCTTGCTCACGCGCGCGCTGCTGCTCACGGAATTCTTCCAGCGCATTCTGGCCAAAATGAGTGCTCGACATTAAATGATGGTTGAGCGAATAAGCGTAATCCTGCGCTTTTTCCTGCCCCTTGCGCTCGGTATAGCGGTTCGTGGCGCAGCGCTCGGCGGCCTCCCAGAGCATCTTGCGCATTTCCCACTCAAGCCCCAGCTTGCGTAGCTTTTTATATTCGGCATCCGACAGCTTGCCGGCTTCCTGCTTTTCCTTCAGCGCGACCATCTGCTTGCGGATCTTGCGGTTTTGCTCCGGGAACATGGTGCTGAGCTGGCTTTTCCCGATCTCGCGGAACATTACACTATGGGCGTGCTCTATCCCGGAAACGAGGCTCTGCAGAAAATCGACATTGATCGTATTCTTTTCGCGGTCATATTTCACGCCTGTGCCCGGCTCCGCCCATGCAAAACGCGTATCAGGGCGGCGCAGCTCTTCACAAATATAAAGCGCGTGATTATACAGCACCGCCTTCGCATGCGGGCTTTCCAGCAGCTGCTTCCAAAGCTCGGTCGAAACGACTTCGACCTTGCTTTTCCAGTAACCGCCATAACCGCGATCCATCGGGCTTCCGTGCTGGACCTCGTTATTGCGGTCAAGATAATGTACCGCCGCCCCCCACAGCAATTGCAATTCCGGCTGCGACAAATCCGGCTCTGCCGGTGCCGCGCGCTTTTTGATTGCGATCTGGACGTTGCGTACTTCCCGGTCGAACTGCTGCTCGTCTTTGGCACAGGCGCGGATATTCTCGATAAAAGAACGCAGCTCTTCTTCGCTGAACTTGCGGTCCTTATCCTCAATCCGGCGCGCAAGCGCCAGCCGCAGACGTGTCAGCTTTTTCCCGAGAATTGCCTCGGCACGGAAAATTTCACTTCTATTTTGCTGGAGAAAAGCGCTTCTCATACCATTCCAGACACCGGAACACTTTTTAATATCAAGCGCCCTTAGCCTGTTCCCTGTTCTTGGTTGTTACATTTTTTTATGTTGAATGCTTATATTTACATTCTTAACCAAAGAGTCGTATCACAGAACTTCTGACAATAAAAGCGGGCCACACGATTTATCGCAAAGTAGCCACAAAGCCCATCCCAGCAACAACCTTAATTGTTTGCGCTTTCCCCCTTCTTCTGCTATCAGAAACAATCAAATGCGCCCGTAGCTCAGTGGATAGAGCGCTGCCCTCCGGAGGCAGAGGTCAAAGGTTCGAATCCTTTCGGGCGCGCCACTTTTTTCTCCCCCCCGGAAAACATAAAATCCGCAGACAGGAAACCTTCTGAAAGCAGCACTCTGCCGCATCAGACCGCCTCTTTGGGCACGTTAACCGCTCGTAATCTGCAAGAACACGTCTTCGAGATCACTTTCATCGGTGGATATGTCGAGAATGCCGTACCCGGCCTTTTGAATCGCATCAAGCATTTTGCCGACAGCGTCCACCCCGGGGCTGTAGCGGCACATCAGCGAGCGGCGTCCCTGCTTTTCAGGATTAAACTCTTCCAGCCCGGCCGGAATACCGTCCAATGACCGGTCAAGCCGGAACGTGATCTCCTTCTGATCGATGCGCGAGAGCAACACTTCCTTTTCTTCATTCGCGACAATCTCGCCGTGATTGATAATCGCGATATGGTCACAAAGCTCTTCGGCCTCTTCGAGATAATGCGTTGTCAGCAATACTGTTGTACCGTTGCGGTTCAGCTCGCGGACATTGTCCCACAACTCGCGCCGCAGCTCGATATCAACGCCCGCCGTCGGCTCATCGAGCACGAGGATCGGCGGGTTATGCACCATCGCCTTGGCGACCATCAACCGCCGCCGCATCCCGCCGGACAGCGCGCGCGTATAGGCCTCGGCCTGCGCCTCAAGCCCGACCAGCTTGAGCAGCTCCATCGTCCGCCGCTCGTTCTTCGGCACGCCGTAAAGTCCGGCCTGAATATCCAGCAAGGCGCGCGGCGTAAAAAACGGATCGTAATTAATTTCCTGCGGCACGACCCCGATTGCGGCGCGCGACTGGCGGGCGTCAGCGTCAATGTCCGTGTCCCATATCTTGACGCTGCCGGCGCTTTTCATGACCAGCCCGGCCATAATATTGATGATTGTTGACTTGCCCGCGCCGTTCGGCCCAAGCAGCGCAAAGATCGAGCCGCGCGGGATATCAAGATCAACGCCTTTCAGCGCCACCTTTTCCGGGCTGCGCCCTGCGGCCTTGTAAGTTTTTTGAAGATTTCGGATTTGGATAGCGTTTTCAGTCATGATCTTGCTGATGTAGCCCGGCAGCTACAAAAAAGCAATAAAGCCCAGCCGGTTTCAAAAGGTTTCAGACATTTTTTTTGACTATTTTCACCCCATATTAACAAGAGGTGTCATAATTTTAAGACTGCAACGTTCCAACTGTAACGTTCGTAAAAGCGAAACAAAAAGCATGGACAAGATAAAAGCGATTTTAGACTGCTGCCTGGACAAGTTACGCCTGACGACCAAAGATACGGCGCCGGACGTTAAAGAGTCACCTATAGAGCGCCCCACCTATGCCGGCCCGCAAATCATAACCAATGCGGATGCCGTATTTCTGCACCACAACGATAATGTCGTTCTGGTCGTTGACCATGAATTCAAAGACGTGCCAAGCTGGGTTGAATGGGACACCGGCCAGAAAAAGCTCGCCGTCGCCCAAATGGGCGGCACGATTACCGAACTCGCCACATCGATTAAAGACGAAGATCTGGCAGCCTATAAGGCACGCAAAAAAATTCATCTTGTCGCCAATTATGGCGGCGAAAAGATTATTCACCAGCTCAGCTTTATTCTCAGGGATTAAGCGACCAATGAGACAAACCGAAGCGAAAAGGGAAACCATATGACCGACAACAAACACGCAGAACTCATCGCCTCCGGCATTGCAGCCTTGCAAATCGCCGCATCCGGTCAGAATATTCCCGAAGGCGGACTATCATTCGACCCGCAGGATTCCCGCCTTGAAGGCGAGATCAAACTGCGCGTTGTGCCGCTGAACGGGCCGGACGCTTACGATCTGACCGTTATCGCCTCACAGCAAACCGGACTGCAAAACGCAGTACAAGCAGGGCTTGAAGCCCTTGCTGCGCCGGAAGCTCCGCATAGCAGCGAACCACTACAAAAGCCGAAACCGGATTAAGTTGATTACAATTACTTCTGCTTAAAAGTAAATTCGCCTTCAGCGCCCAGCCAGCCACGGGCGCTTGCACCCGATAGCCAGTCTTTCGCCGCCTGATCGTCCTTTAGATACGCATCCCAAAATGCAAGCGACAACAGCTTGATAATATTTTCCTGCACATGCCGCCGCGGATTTTCGCCGAGCTTGCCGCGACTGCCGGCGAAAACCATGTGATCGCCCTCCTCCAGCACCAGCAAATATTTTTCCGGACACCCCGCATACTCGAAGACCGGCAGGCGGTATGTATAATCGAAAAACTCGACCGGGCTGTCATCCTGCGTCCCGGTCATAAATAACAGCGGGATATTCATCGGGCTGTAAAGCTGCTCTGGCGGCGCATCGGTCAAGTGCCCCATCGGCACAAAACTATATAAAATCCCCGCCTTGAAACGGTCTTCGGCAATGCTGGTCAGCGCGTCATTCTGATCCGGAAAAAGCTGCCCCGCCGCCACCTGCGTCGTCAGCGCCCCGAACGAATGCCCGGACATGCCTATCACATCGAGATCCATATGCTCGCCCAGCTCCGGCTTCTCCGCCGCCAGCTTTGGCAGCTGGTCAAGCACGAACGGCACATCATGAAAACGGTCGAGCGATGCCTGACGGGGTATGTGCGTATTGCGGATAATGTCCCACGGGTGCCCGTCCTTGCCTTCCCACAGGCCGGAGTCCGTTCCTTCATGCTGGATATTAACGACCACATAGCCTTGCGAGGCGATAAACCGTGTTAAAAATGCCGCCCCGTCACGGCTACCGCCAAGCCCGTGCGACCAGATCACCACCGGCACTTTGCCCATACTATGCGCGACCGGGTAATAAATCTTGTAAGGCACCGCCCGCCCGCCGCGCTTTTCATCGACAAACGCGCCTTTGTGAATAAGGACCTTGTGCGGATTATGTTCGGGATCGGGCAGTTCGTACGCGGACATCTTGCTTCCTGTAAGCTTTCTTTTTGGAAACGCTAAAAAACCAGATTGTCGAGGAGCGCGCAACTATCCCGTTCGAGATTTGAAGCAAAACGAGGCGAATATGACGGGTTTCGGGGACCAGCGCACAGCATACTTACAGTATGTGAGCACCGGAAGCGCAGAAAGCCGTCATTTGCAGGCCGTTTGGCCAAAAATAGATCAGTCTTTTTTGCGGAACTTGTCCAGCGAGACAACCTCACCGGTCTTTTCGCCGTCGCTCTTGGCCGTGCCTTCATCCTCATCTTCATCATCAAGAAGACCTTCAGGATCAAAGTCTGGTCCACCATCTTCGCCAAGCGGCTGGAACTGCAACGCGAAGTTAACGGACGGGTCGGCAAAAATTGTAATCGCGCCGAGCGGAATAACCAAACGCTCCGGTACGTTATTGAAAGACAAGGTGACGCTCATCTTCTCTTTATCGACCGACAGGTCGTAAAACTGGTACTGCAGGACAATCGTCATCTCGCCGGGATAACGGTCTCGCAGATAATCGGGAATATCGACCCCCGGATAATCAGTCATAAAGGTAATATAAAAATGGTGTTCACCGGGCAGGCCATCGCCCATGACCTCCTCAACCGCTTGTTTGACCACACCGCGGAGGGCCTGTTCAACCATTTTGTCGTAGCGCAGAATATCGTCTTCGTCGTTGCTCATTTTATATCAGTTGCGAGTTATGAGTGAGGAATCAAGAGGGTCGTGAAGGTTTTTTATTTCCTTCTTCCTTATGATTCGCATATACCATGGCGTTAAATCCATAGCGGACTCTTCTTTTGTGCAATATAGCTGTGGACAAAACCAACGCGGAACCAAAAATGTCACTGAGCAAAAACGATACGATCAAAGGCGTATTATTCGCCACAGCCGGATTTAGCCTTTTCGCCATGGGCGATGCCGTCTTCAAATATCTCGGCCCGCATTACTCGGTCTATGTCATCAGCTTCTACAGCAGCCTGTTTGCGCTCATCGGCCTGCTGCTCTACGCCATAAAAACCGGCGGCATCAAAAAAGCCCTGCAAACCCGCAATATGAAACTGCACTTGCTGCGCGGTCTTTTGCTGTTATTCGAGTTTTTATTTATCATTTACGCCTTCACCCACATGACGCTGGCAAAGACTTACGCATTGATCTTTGCCGCCCCGCTTTTGACCACGATCTTTTCAATCCCGCTGCTGGGTGAGCGCGTCAGCTGGCGCAGCTGGCTGGTGATCGCTGTCGGCTTTATCGGTGTACTCGTAATTTTGCGCCCCGGCCTTATCCCGCTGGATCTTGCCGCCTTTGCCGCGCTCGGCGGAGCGCTGCTCTTTTGCTTTGCCAATATCGCCGCCCGTAAGATCGGGCAGGAAGACGGCTCCATCGTTTCATTCGGCCTCTATGTCGAACTGGTCGTCGTACCGGGCACCCTGCTGCTGGCTCTGACCGATTTCTCAGTGCCGACCTTGCCGCATCTTGGCCTGTTCGTTTTCTCCGGCTTCAGCGGCGGCGCCGCCCTGATCCTCATCGCCCTCGGCTTCGCCAAAGCGCCGGCGGCAATTGCCGCGCCGTTCCATTATGTCCAGATGATCTGGGGCATTGCACTCGGCTACATCATCTTCGGCGATGCGCTTGATGTATGGACGGCGATCGGCGCCACCCTGATTATCGGCAGCGGCCTGTGGCTAATACGCATGGAAAACAACAAGAATATTCCCGACCTCGCCGGATACTGATTTCTAGAAATACCAGCCGATATTAATATTAAAGCGCGCCTGCCAGTCACTATCACTGCTGGGGCCCAGCGCATCGGCAGCACCAAGAAATGGCGCGTTCTTTCCGGCGATAAAATCAACATAGGTATAAATCGGCCCGATCCCGAACGAGCAGCCCGTCACATTCATCTGCGAATCCGGCAAATCACCGCGCCCGCGCTTTTTCAGATAAGAATAATCATTGTAACAAATCATACCATCGATGGCGCGCACCGTATCGACATTCATACGGCGCGCAACATTAACCCCGAACAGCGCCCCTTCCGCAGCCACCAGTTCAGTATCCGCGAACGCCCCCATCAATACGGTATTGTCATCAACCCCGGCAGGATTTTCAGGACTGTAATCATAATAACTCCCCTGTAGCTGCAACTCCCACGGGCCGCTATCAAAATCCAGATGCGCCGCTGCCCGCCAGTAATCGCCACTATCTTCGGTCGTGCGGTTATAAAGCTGCCCCCACGCGCCCGACACACCGGCCTCCAGCGCGTGATCAGCCCCCAGATCAAACTGACGGGCAACACGCAGGTTAAACTGGTTTTCCTCCTCGTTTTGCTGCACGCCGGAGCGGGTCACATCAAAAGAGTAACGATCCGGCGACGCTGAATTATTGCGCTCTTCATTTTTAAAGAAACCGATATCGAACACCCATGGCGCGGCCTCGTGACGATACTTAACACCGGCATCATAATCATCCTCAAGCCCGAGATAATAGCCTTGCGAAAACCAGAAACTGTGTGACGCATAAGGCAGCAGCCCGAACGGCACTTGCGTAACGCCAAACTCCAGCCTTTGCTGCGGGGAGAAATTATAGGCGAGATAGCCGTGATGAATAGTGTCCATATATTCATACCAGCGATACTGGACATCAAGTTCCCAGTCATCGTACGAGGCACTGACATCCAGCCGAAAAAGGTCAAACCCGGCATTACCGAACGTGTCCTGATCCGCATCATCTTCACTACGCCACGCCGCGTTCAAACGCAGCGCACCGCCAAGAGCAAGGCTTGTATTCTCACCCTTATAAACAATAAAGTCGTTCTCCGGCTCATCCTCAGCGGCAACCGCAAGCGCCTCTGCCGGCTCCTGCCGCCCGGCCAGAATTTGCCCCTCCAGCGCAGCAATTTTGCTGCCGAGCGCCGCCTGCTCCGCTTTAAGCTCTTTCAGCAAAGCCAGCGCCTCCTCATAATTTTCCGCCTGCGCAGGCTGCACAAAAAACAACAGCGGCAATGTCAGCAAAACTCTATAACGCATGGAGAACCTCCATAGCTTTTTGAGATCGCTATACAGCTAGCGCCAAACGGCCATATATCAAGATAATGTCGGGTAAAAAAGAAAGTGGCGGCTTCTGTTGCCAGGTGCCGCCGAACCCCCACCTAACGGTGCTTAAGCCGTTAGGGATTTAGGTGTAGCGCGCAATGCGACCCAATTAGGCAGCGATTGCATGTCCAACAACAGCGTTGTCGTTAGATGCTACGAATGCAAAGTTATCGTTTGCAACTATAAAAAAGCCCGATAACGGTGGTACAATACCGGATGCAGACTTCACCTTTACCACGCGTGTCGATCCTGTTTCGGCCCCGCCAAAATTCGTTATCGAGCGATGCGAGATTAGGGATTTTGAGCGCCCTGCGAAGCTCTAGCAAAGCAGGGCCGCATCTTTCCTACCAGTCCCGCTTCGCCAAGACTTCACAGGACAAAATCTCCGTAAACGTTCGCATACGCTCACTACTCCGGATTTTGGTGGAGCCGCCGGGTACTGCCCCCGGGTCCACAACGCTTATTTCGTGTAGCGTTTAGCATCATAGCCGGATTACTCCGGCACCTATAAGTATAGCGCAGAAGCCCGCGCTGATCAAGGCATTACGTGAAACTTCGGTGACAGGACTTAAGGCCTGAAATCAAGGCGGTCGCTACGAAAGCGCGGGTTTGCTCCAGTCGCATCGGCGACATGCTCCCACACTTGCTGCGGACTGAGCGCAATCATTTTCGCCCCGGCGCGGACCAGCAAATCCGCTTCGCTGTCATCACGGTGCGCCTCGCCGACAAAACCGATGACATTCATGCCCGCCGCCACACCGGCCATTGTCCCGGTCATGCTGTCCTCAACCACAAGACAATCTTTCGGATCAACACCGAAGATTTTGGCTGCATGTTCGTAAATATCAGGCGCCGGCTTGGGGTTATCGACATGGCTGCGCGAGAAAATATAAGGCACGAAATCATCATACAGCCCGGTCTTTTTCAGCTTATAAAGCAGATTATCCGCCCCTGAATTCGAGCAGACCGCATAAGGAATATTATTATCGCGCAGATTTTTCAGCAGTTGCTTCACACCATCGATGGCCTTTAGCTGCTGCTTTTCAGCCTCATGTACTTTTTCCTGCAGCTCGGCCTCGAACCCTTCCGGCAGCGGGGCACCCATACGCTCAAGATGGTCGGCGCGCAGATTTTCAAGAAACTGCTCGTAAGCAACACCGGACAAAAGCTCGACATATTCTTCGCGCGTATAAACCAGCCCGATACGCGCCAGCATATCGCTCAGAATATTGTAGCCGACTTCTTCAGAATTAATGAGAACGCCGTCGCAATCAAAAAGGACGAGCTTTTTCGCCATGTCAGAATGACTCCCTGTTTTTTGTGAATTATATTTTTGTAGCGATAGCCAGACTAGCCATTTATCCCCCCTTTTTTCAAGCCGCTTTCAATCGTTGGCTGGATTTTGCAAACGGTTTACATGAATATAGAAACATCAGGAAAATAAGGGAGAGGAAACTGGATATGCAGGAATATCTCGCGCTGATGCGCCACGTCATGGAAAACGGCACACTGAAAGAAGACCGCACCGGTACCGGTACCAAGAGCGTCTTCGGCCACCAGATGCGCTTTGACCTGTCCGAAGGTTTCCCGCTTGTGACGACCAAGAAGCTGCATTTACGCTCTATCATCCATGAACTGCTCTGGTTCCTGCAAGGCGACACCAATATCAAATACCTGAAAGATAACGGCGTCCGTATTTGGGACGAATGGGCCGATGAAAACGGCGAGCTCGGCCCGGTTTACGGCCACCAATGGCGCAGCTGGCCGACCCCTGACGGTCGCCATATCGACCAGATCGCCAATCTGGTCCACCAGATCAAGACCAACCCGGATTCGCGCCGCCTGATCGTTTCGGCGTGGAACGTTGCCGACATCGGCAAAATGGCGCTGCCGCCGTGCCACTGCCTGTTCCAGTTCTATGTCGCGGACGGCAAACTTTCCTGCCAGCTTTACCAGCGCAGCGCCGATATTTTCCTCGGCGTGCCGTTCAACATCGCCTCCTATGCCCTGCTGACCCTGATGATTGCGCAGGTCTGCAGCCTGAAACCTGGCGAGTTCATCCACACATTCGGCGACGCGCACCTGTACAGCAACCATTTCGAGCAGGCCGAAGAACAGCTTTCCCGCGATCCCAAGCCGCTGCCGGAAATGCACCTGAACCCGCACGTCACCGACATTTTCGGCTTCAAGTTCGAGGATTTCGAACTGGTAGGTTACGAAGCCCACCCGCACATCAAGGCACCGGTGGCGGTGTAATGACCATCACCGTCTCCGCCATCGTCGCCATGAGCGAAAATCATTGCATTGGCCGTGATAACGATTTGCCGTGGCATATTCCGGAAGACCTCAAACACTTCAAAGCGGTGACGCTCGGTAAGCCGATCATTATGGGGCGCAAGACGTTTGAATCCATCGTTGCCCGCCTCGGCAAGCCACTACCCGGCCGCGACAACATCGTGATTAGCCGCAGCGATTATAAAGCAGAAGGCGCGATCACCTGCGCCACCATCGAAGACGCCATCGCCACCGCAAAAAAACTGGCGACGGAAAAAGATCTGACAGAAATCATCATTGGCGGCGGCACCCAGATATTTGAACTCGCCCTGCCCCATACGGACCGCATCTATCTGACCGAAGTTCACCTGAACGTCGAAGGCGATGCCTTCTTCCCCGTGCTAAACCCGATGGAATGGCGCGAAACCTCTCGCCGCGATTTTGACGGCGAAACACCCTTTACCATCAAGACGCTTGAGCGCGTTTAGACGCTTCCACCAAAAGCAAAAACGTCATCCCGGAAAATGCGATAGTATTTATCCGGGATTTTTGCCGCCAACCTTTTTCTTGGCATTAACCCCGGATCAAGTCCGGGGTGACGAAAAACAAAAATGACCTAACCTGCCGCCAACCGCGCCTTATCACCCTGCTCCAGCTTCGCCAAAATCTTCTCCGCAATATCGCGATAGGTTTTCGCATAAGGGCTGTCCGACTTGGCCACGCTTACCGGCACG
>CBDUPU010000062.1:0-11157 GCA_965369185.1 uncultured Rhodospirillales bacterium | reverse complement strand
TTAATAATGAGATAGAGTCATTCTGGAGCCGCACTCTAAAGCGAAACGATGCGCCAAATGCGTCCCGTTACGAAGACTTTAAAAAACACTCCTTAAACTACCTGCTCGAAGAATGCGCGATATTCCAGATGATGTTCGCACGAGACAAAGCCGTCGATATATATCCAGGCTCCACCCTACTGCCCTGCAAACTTGGCGATACACAAAGCCTCGGCGTTCGCGGCTATACACGCGTTGATTTCCGGCGCAAAGCCGCCTGATCTTTGTTCACTTCCCGAAGAAAAAAAGAGCCGGGAACAAGCCCGGCTCTTCAATATAACGTAACGCGGTGAGCGTCAGGGCTTACATCATGCCCATGCCGCCCATGCCGCCCATGCCGCCCATATCAGGCATACCGGCGCCGGCGCCTTTTTCGTCAGGCGCATCGGTGACCATAGCTTCGGTCGTGATCAGCAGACCGGCAACGGACGAAGCGTCCTGCAGGGCTGCGCGCACAACTTTGGCCGGATCGATGATACCGGCTTTAACCATGTCGCAATATTCGCCTTTCTGGGCGTCATAACCGAATTTGACGTCGTTCTTGTCCATCAGCTTGCCAACAACGATCGAGCCTTCAACGCCCGCATTTTCAGCAATCTGGCGAACCGGAGCCTGAACAGCGCGGCGAACGATGTCGATACCGACCTGCTGGTCGTTATTGTCGCCCTTCAGCGTTTCCAGCGAACGGCTTGCGAACAGAAGCGCAGTACCACCGCCGGCAACAATGCCTTCTTCAACGGCAGCGCGGGTTGCGTGCATAGCATCGTCAACGCGGTCTTTGCGCTCTTTCACTTCAACTTCGGTCGCACCGCCGACGCGGATAACGGCAACACCGCCAGCCAGTTTGGCCAGACGCTCTTGCAGTTTTTCCTTGTCGTAGTCGGAAGAGGTGTTCTCGACCTGCGTACGGATCTGTGCGCAACGTGCTTCGATGTCTTTCTTGTCGCCGGCACCGTCAACGATAGTCGTATCGTCTTTGGTGATCTGGACTTTCTTGGCCGTACCCAGCATGGACAGGTCAACATTTTCCAGCTTGATGCCGAGATCTTCGGAAATAACCTGGCCACCGGTCAGGACAGCCATGTCTTCCATCATCGCCTTACGACGATCGCCAAAGCCCGGAGCCTTAACAGCAGCGACTTTCAGGCCACCGCGCAGCTTGTTGACCACGAGTGTCGCCAGCGCTTCGCCTTCAACGTCTTCTGCAACGATCAGCAGCGGACGGCCGGACTGGACAACAGCTTCAAGGATCGGAAGCATCGCTTGCAGGTTCGACAGCTTGCTCTCGTGGAACAGGATGTACGGGTTTTCCATTTCGCAAACCATGCGGTCAGCGTTAGTGATGAAGTAAGGAGACAGGTAGCCGCGATCAAACTGCATACCTTCAACGACTTCCAGTTCGGTTGCCAGAGATTTGGCTTCTTCAACTGTGATGACGCCTTCTTTACCGACTTTTTCCATGGCTTCGGCAATGAACTCGCCGATTTCAAGGTCGCCGTTTGCAGAAATCGTACCGATTTGCTTGATTTCGTCATTGCCTTTAATCGGCGTGGACTGTTTTGCAAGATCAGCAACAACGGTTTCAACAGCCTTGTCGATACCGCGCTTCAGGTCCATCGGGTTCATGCCCGCAGCAACGGCCTTAACGCCTTCTTTAACGATGGCTTGTGCCAGAACCGTAGCGGTCGTGGTGCCGTCACCGGCAGAGTCGTTTTGTTTTTTGGCCGCTTCAGCAATCAGCTGCGCGCCCATATTTTCAAACTTGTCTTCAAGGCTGATTTCCTTGGCAACGGTTACACCGTCTTTGGTGATGCGCGGTGCGCCGAAAGACTTGTCGAGAACGACGTTACGACCTTTCGGGCCGAGCGTGACCTTTACAGCGTCTGCGAGGATGTTAACACCCCGGAGCATACGGTCGCGTGCATCGCCGCGGAATTTCACTTGTTTAGCACTCATAATATTTACCTCTCTTTTGGATAGGTTAGTAGTTAACTGTTAAGCGGCTTTTTTGGCCGAACTTTTACCTTCAAGAATGCCGATAATGTCGGATTCTTTCATTACCAGCAGTTCTTCACCGTCAACGGTCAGCTCTGTGCCGGACCATTTGGAGAAGACAACGACATCACCCTCTTTTACGTCCAGCGGGCGAACATCGCCGTTTTCGTTGATGTGACCGGCGCCAACAGCCAGAACTTCGCCTTCCATCGGCTTTTCTTTGGCGCTGTCAGGAATAATGATGCCACCGGCAGTTTTTTCGTCCTGCTCCAGGCGACGGACCAGTACACGGTCATGTAAAGGGCGGAATTTCATCTCTGCATATCCTCCATAAGGTTTTGAAACTAAATATAAAATCACTAAAAAGCACTGCTTTGTTAGCACTCTTTCTACGTGAGTGCTAAACACTTAGATCACCACACAAAAAAAAGCAAGAGTCAAAACTGAATTACCAACATCGCACGGGCCCCACGCCGCTTCCATTAACGGTTTTGAAAGGCGCGCGTGGCATGATGTATGTAAAAGGAACATGATTTATGCTATAATGGTTCGTAATGGCGTAAAAAAACCAGGAGGTTTTTGTATGGCAAACTTTGAAACACAATTCGTCAAAGACTATCGTCTTACCACGGCGGAGATCATCTACCACTTGCCGGACTACCCTGATTTCCTGCAATCATATATCTGGCAAGAATACGACATGGCCCCGAAATTTCCGGTGCTGCACGATTTCCTGAAATTCTGGACAAGCAATCTCGACGGCAAGCTGCACTCTGTCTATGTCGCCAGCAAAGAGCTGATTACGCCGGGGGACACCAGATTTTACGACTGCGAAATCACCATCCAGTAGTACGTCAAAGATACGGCGTATTCATCGTGTCCGCGACATGATCTGCCGGAGGGCATCAGCAATCGCCACCGTTGCGACAATATGCACGACCATATCGAGCAACATCTTTAGAACGTTCGCGGCGAATATAATGCCTGCCGTCCCCGCCATACTGTGCACAAGCGCGCTCAAAAAGGACAGCAGCATCCCGCAGACAATAAAGGGCGGCACGAACGCCAGCAGCCACGCCCCGATCAGGTAAAGCGAGGAACCAAAGCCCCGCAGCTCTCCCATATAGCGCAGCAGCGGGTAATTCACTGCGGCAGGAATGAAAGCCCATAACAGGCGGAAGCCCCAAAACAGGAAAAAGCTGAGAAGCATGACAAGCATGAACATGCCGGGATTGACCGACTGCGTTTCCGCTTGCGCGAGCCCCTGTGCGCTAATGACCGTCAACAGTGCAAGAACACCATCAAGCAAAAAACGCGATACGGCAAAAGTCAGCGTTCCCTTCATCACGCCAAGGGCGCGGTCCTGCAGCGTCGCCATATCGCGGTCCGTATCGCCGGTCGGCCTGAACGGCCAGCGCTGGTCAAGCAGCACCATGCGCGACAAATGCGACAGCATCCAGCCCATCGCAAAATAGGCCGGCAGCATAATAATCGCCTGACGCAGAAAATTTTCGGCCCAGCCAAGTTGCAAAACAGCGATATAACACACAAGACGGATCAGAAACGGCACCGCCGCCAGCCGGACAAGATAATGCCTTTCCTTCCATGCCAGGCTATATCCGGTCGCCGCTGCTTTTGAAACGTCAAATGAGGCCATCGCTAGTCGCCGACCCCCAGCTTGTCATGAATTGCGCTGGAAGAGGTCGTGTACTGGAAGCGCGCTGTTTTCCCTGGATAAACATAAGGGTAAGCCGCATGGGCCATCAGCGCCGATTCGTGGAAACCGGACAGGATCAGCTTTTGCTTGCCGGGATAGGTATTAATGTCCCCGATCGCAAAAATACCCGGTATCGAGGTTTCGAACTTCTCGGTATCAACCGGGATCAGGTTGCGCTCGAAATTAAGCCCGAATTCGGCAATCGGGCCGAGCTTCATCGTCAGCCCGTAAAAAGCGAGAATATTGTCGCATTTCAGCTTTTTCAGCGCGCCGTCTTTCGGCTTCAGCGTCACGGCATCGAGATTGCCGTCAATGCCGTGCAACTCTGAAATTTGCCCGACTTCAAAATCCATTTTACCGGCCTCGACCAGCGCCCGCATTTTATTGACGCTGTCCGGCGCGGCGCGGAATTCATCACGGCGATGCACCAGCGTAATGCGCTCTGCAAGCGGCTGCAGGTTAATCGCCCAGTCAAGCGCCGAATCGCCGCCGCCGGCAATCACCAGACGCTTGCCGGTAAAATTGTCCTTGCGGCGCACCGCATAAAACACCGATTTTTCCTCATACTGGTCGATGTCTTTTAAAGGTAGTTTCTTCGGCACGAACGATCCGCCGCCCGCAGCGATCACCACGACCGGCGCCTCGATGGAAACGCCCTGATTGGTCGTCAGCAGCCAGTTACCGTTCTCCAGCTTGTCCAGCTTCTCCGCCATTTGCGCGAGGTGAAACACAGGATCAAACGGCTTGATCTGGTCCATCAGATTATCAACAAGCTGCTGCGCCATCACCACAGGAAAACCGGGAATATCATAAATCGGTTTTTCAGGGTACAGCTCCGCGCACTGACCGCCGGGCCGGTCGAGAATATCGACAAGGTGCGCCTTTAGGTCCAGCAGGCCAAGCTCAAAAACGGCGAAAAGCCCGACAGGGCCGGCGCCGATAATGATCACATCTGTTTTATGCTTTTCTTCTATGCTCATAGGGAGTTATAAATGCCACGCACGGATATAATGTCAATTACCAATCTACCAATTCAGGCCGATCAGCATGCCCGACAATAGAGACGATAGAAAAGTACAAATCTGGCTATTTTTTGTCTGCTTCATGATTTTCGCCATGGCAGTGATCGGCGCGATTACCCGCCTGACCGAATCCGGCCTGTCGATGGTCGAGTGGCGCCCCGTTACCGGCTGGCTTCCGCCGCTTTCCGAAGCCGAATGGCTCCGCGTTTACGAGCTTTATAAGCAAAGCCCCGAATTTGCCGCCAAGCATTACTGGATGGAACTGGCCGATTTCAAACGGATCTTCTTCTGGGAATGGCTCCACCGCCTTTGGGGACGCCTGATCGGCCTCGCCTTTGCCCTGCCGCTGCTTTATTTCTGGCTGCGCAAAAAAATCCCCGCCGGTTATGGCTGGAAACTCTCCGGCCTGTTCGTGCTCGGCGGCGCGCAAGGCGCACTCGGCTGGTGGATGGTTAAAAGCGGCCTGATCGACCGCCCCGACGTCAGCCATTACCGCCTCGCCGCACACCTTTCTCTCGCGCTTATCCTGTTCAGCCTGACATGGTGGGTAGCGCTTTCGCTCGGCAATAATGATGCACGAAAAAAACAAGACATCGTCCGGCCGGAAAAACTGTTATGGCATGGCTGGGGCGTACTCGGCTTCCTTTCCGTCACCATTATCTGGGGCGCATTCGTCGCCGGGCTGGATGCCGGACATATCTATAATAGCTGGCCAATGATGAACGGATCTTTCCTGCCGCCGGAGGACTTCCACAGTTCCAGCATTATCGAACAACAAGCGTGGGTGCAGTTTTTCCACCGCTGGATTGCCATTATAACAGGACTTGGCATTATCGGTATGGCCGTACGCGTACGCGACTTGCCGCTCGGCATTATGGTGATTATTCAGATTGGTTTGGGAATTGCGACGCTGCTCAGTCAGGTCGCCATATCACTGGGGGCGCTGCATCAGGCTGGTGCGATTATCCTGCTGGCGCTGCTGTTAAAAACCCTGCACGACCTTCATCAAGTGCGCAGGGCAAGCTAACGTCTTTTAAACTTTAACTTCACTTAAAACATATCGCCGGGACTTGGCGGAGAGTATAACTCCGGCTCAGGGGCAGATCTTTCTACCGCAGGCTCTGCTGCCGGAGTATCAACCTCCGGCGTCACAGGTGACGCTGTTTCGGCACCTGCCGCGCTGTTAGAAGCCGTTGCCTCGGCATGCGCATTATTGGCCGCAGCAGAATCGGCCATGACCGCAGCAGCACCCATTCCAAGCGCGCTCGCGGCAACGCCGAACGCACGCTTCGCCAGATTAGGCGGCACCTGCGCTTCCAGTTCCGCCCGCCGTGCACGAAGGTCATCCCGCAGGCTTACGCCGTCGGCAGTGGTGTTAAGCCCCCGCTTCGGAATCTTTTTCTCGGCTTCTTTAAGCCCCTTGATTTGCGCTTTTAGCCCTTCCTTTGCTTCCTTCTCGCAGCGTCTCTCATGCTTGGCGATATCAGCGTCACTTGTCAGCCATTTCGGCGGGCTTGCCGGATCTAGCTGACACTGGCAAGGAACATTGGAAATGCCGCGGACCTCCATAAAACGGCGCAGCACCGGATCATTCGCCAGCATGTTCTGCGCCTGCGAGGTTGCCTGCTGGTCGATGCGGTTGCCGGTATAAATCGCAATACCGTCCGTCCAGCCTTTATCGCCGATACAATTCATCAGCGCCATACGCAGACGGTCCGGATCAATCGTTTTCTGGCGGGTGCGCGGATCGGTCTTATAGAGCCCCTTCACCGTAATATAATCATCTGCGGTGTTGTAAATACGGTAACGCGACCCATAAAGTGGATCGAAAGATGGCGAGCTGCCCTCCACTTCGGGATTACCGGCCCCATCGCCCTGCCCCGCCTTCGTAGCATTTTCATTCGCCTTGTCTTTTTGCTCATCCAGCTCTTCATTAAGGCGGTCGCGCGCTTCCTGCTGCGCCTTGGCCGCAGCCGTAAACCGAATCTCTTCCTGCTCGTCACTAAAATCTGCTGTGCTGTCACCGCTCATAGCTGCTTCAAACTCTCCGCTAATATGTTTTTGTTCGTCCAGCGTCATAAACCGCCCATACCAACTATTACATTGTTATCTTTAAATCAGGTATATTTTGCCATAAAAACGACTTCTCAGGCAAATTTGTGGCTCGCAAAAACGCGCCGCCTATCAGGCTGCAGCCAGCAGCCCTTCTTTCGCAAGAATCTCGTTAAAATAGGTCAGATAAGCCTCTAGCGTTTTTTCTTTGGTAAATTCATTCAGGTAACGCTCATGCCCGCGCGCCACCATGCGCCGCGCCAGTTCCGGATCATCCATCACCTTTCGGATTGCACCGGCCAGAGCGTCCACATCATCAACCGGAACGACCAGACCGTCCTCGCCATCGCGCACATATTGCCGCGGCCCGTCAGAGGCCGTCGTCACCAGCGGCGTTTGTTGCGCCCAGGCCTGCACGAACACCGTACCGAACGGTTCGTAACGCGACGGAAAAACGCAAATATCCGCCGCCTGAAACAGCGCCGCCCGGTCATCGCGCCACCCCAGAAACCGCACCCGGTCCGTCAGGCCAAGCGCCGCGCACAAATCCTCAAGCTGCTGGCGCTGCGGCCCCTCGCCCGCAATCCATAAATAGGCACCCGGCACCTGCTGTAACGACCGCATCAATGTATCAAACGCCTTGGCTTCATGCAGGCGTCCTAGTGAGAGCAAAACAGTCGCATCTTCCGGCGTATCAAGATCGGAGCGCTTCACCGGAACCGTGACTTCTTCGGTTTCGGCAAAGTTATTGATGGTCCTGACATGGCCGGGCTGCACACCGTTTTTGACCAGATACGTACCGATATCCGGGGTAATCGTGACAAAATAATCGGTGCTTTTGAAATTCTTGAGCTTGTAATACCCGCCAAGCCGCGACACCACCAGATAGCGCGGCACCGCATCGCCTTCCTGCCAGGCAGGAGTCTTCTGCGCTGCCCGCGACATCCATGTCAGGACAATATGCGGCTGGAAGCGGTTGATGATTTTTTTCAATTTATAGGACGTATAAAAATCCGTCGCACCGCCAAAGCGCAGCGTGTGCACGTTCAGCCAGGACTGTTGCATCTGGCCGACGCGCAAAGCATTGGCGCGCGTTGCGACCTCTACCTGCTCTCCGGCATCGGCAAGCGCAATCGACATATCAACAAACGCGGTTTCAGCACCCCCATGCGGGGCACCGGCCATCACCTGTAGGATTTTCAAGGCGCTGCTGCCCCATCTTCTTCCGCCGCCGGCGCGTCTGCTGCGCCAGGCCATGTCAAATCTGTAATCAGGTCGAGAATGACCTTCTTCGTCTCGTCCATCGAAGAGATAAGGTTTTGGCAAGCCTCCGGCGTCGTTACGACACTTTTATCAAGGTGGCTTTCGCTATAATCCGCCATGTCGTCGATTGCATCCAGATACGCCTGTACCTCTGCCGGATCTTTAAAGTTCTTTTCACTCACCGCGTCGGCGAGCTGCTTTGCCTGCTTGTCCAGAACCGCGGCGATATCACCGTTCCATTTCGCAAATTTTTCTGTGATGTCCGCCTTCATATCGGGATTTTGATCGGCGCACTGATTGACGGCATTTTCGACCGAGCTCTGCGCGACGCTGATACTGCGGATATACCCGAAATTCTCGCGGATCTGGCCAAGCGCATCAACCTCTGCCGGGTTCAGGCTCTCCGCCAGCCCCTTTGCCCTTTCAGTCATCACCGCAATATGGGGATTAACCTGCTTTTCTGCCACTTTTTCCGTTACTTGCTCCGGCATCTTTTCTGCCTGCGCCACTGCCGGAACAGCCGGTAACAGGGTAAAGCCTAGTAGTGCGAATGTCAGAACAGGTAAGCGCATTTCTAAAATCCTTTCATGAATTTTGATTGCAGAAAATCACTGCAACCGGGAAACAGCATACCAACTCAATTCTTAATAATACAGGGTGTCTTAGCCCATAGATGTAAAAAAAAAGCCGCCGGGTGCTCCCGGCGGCTAAGGGGGACAATTCATCCTGCCGATCATTGCCAAAGGGTGTTTATGTGTCTGCGGGGCAACAACCTTTAACTACGACAGGACAAAATCTGTTTAGAGAATAAAAAAATGCGGAAGCAAAAAACGAATAAACCCTTTGACCGATCTGCTCGCTCCCAACCGTCATCTCCTTAAACCCTACACTCATTATTTACATAAAAATATAAAGGCGGCGTAAACTTTGCTTACAATTTTAGCTAATTTATAGCGGATTGCAGCGCCATTACGCAGAATGACAAACGCCGCGGCACCACCCCGCATAAATCGGCCAACAAAAAAGCCGGGGAGCACCCCCGGCTTTTTAAAATAGTCTTTGCTTGCTGGCTGATATTAATCAGTGAATTTGTTCCACCAGCCTTTTTTCTTCTGTGCCGGCGGTTCGTTCACCACCTCGAAATCCTTTTCTTTCGCGGGCGCAGCTTCTTTGGCAGGCGGCGTCATTTCGGTGACATTGCTCTCTGCCTTACCGGCTTCTTTTTTATCAGCGCCTTTATCAGCAGAGGCCTTGGAAGCGGCTTTTTTGGAGGCGGCCTTACGTGCCGGGGCCTTCTTGCGGCTCGGCTTTTTAGCGGCAACTTCATCACCAGCGCCCTTATCATCGGCCTTTTCTGCCGCTTTTTCGTCTGCCTTGGCTTCTTTGCCATGATCAGCAGCAGCCGCATCATCCTTTTTGGCAGCTTTTTTACGGCTGGCGCGCTTCTTGGTCGCCTTGGTGGAAGCTTTCTTGTCTTCCTCAGCGGCAGAAGCTGCCTTTACATCTGCATCGCCCTTCGCAGCGTCAGCGTCTTTAGCTTTAGCCTTAACCTCTTCCTGATCGGTCTTCTGATCGGCACCTGCAGACTGTTGCTCCTGCTCCGCCTGCTCGGCATTCTGGTTCTGGTTACGGTTATCATTCTGCTGATCATCGCGATTATTGCGACGACGGCCGCCACGGCGCCCCCGACGACGACGACCGCCGCGGCTGCTGCCCTGCTGCTCGTTATCATCAGAAGCCTGACGGTTATTGTTACTGCCGCCCTGATCGCCTTTTTCTTTCGCCTCATCATCATCAGAGGTGTTCGCCGACTTGATCGGCTCCACCAGATAACGTGACGGCGCAAGCTCGTCATTGACACGGATCATCACAGTAAAGCCGAAGCGCTGCTCGATTTCGGCAAGACGGTGACGCTTGTTGTTAAGGATATAAAGCGCAACCTCATTGGAAAGGTGCAGGATCACTTCCTGCGAACGCTTGCGAATGCCTTCTTCTTCAAGCGCGCGCAACGCCATAATCGCAGCGGCATCAACCGTACGAACATTGCCCGTCCCCTGGCAGTAAGAGCATTTCTCATACTGCGCTTCGGTTAGGCTCGGATTAAGGCGCTGGCGAGACAGCTCCATAAGACCGAACGAAGAAATCCGGCCAATCTGGATACGGGCGCGCTCATTGGAAAGCGCATCGCGCATCTTGTTCTCGACCTTGCGGTTATTGCGGCGGTCTTCCATATCGATAAAGTCAATTACGACCAGCCCGCCAAGATCGCGCAAACGCAACTGCCGCGCGACTTCTTCGGCCGCCTCAAGGTTCGTGCGCAGGGCCGTTTCCTCGATATGGCGCTCCTTGGTCGCTTTACCGGAGTTCACGTCAACCGATACAAGCGCCTCTGTCGGGTTAATCACGAGATAACCGCCGGACGGCAGCGTCACCACAGGATCACCAATCTCATTGATCTGGCTTTCAACCTGATAACGGTGGAATAGCGGGATTTGCTCGTCCTTATATTCCTTCACCTTTTTGACGTGCGAAGGAATCATCATTTTCATGAAGTCACGCGCCATCTTGTAGCTTTCTTCGCCGGCGACGACGACTTCTTCAATATCCGGCGCATAAATATCGCGGATAGAACGGCGCACCAGCTTGCCTTCCTCGTGCACCAAAGCCGGAGCCGTCGATTCCAGGGTAAGCTCGCGGATATTGTCCCACAGCTTCATCAAGTAATCGAGATCGCGCTTGATTTCAGCTTTGGTGCGTGACGTACCGGCGGTCCGCATGATCACCGACATGCCCTGCGGCACGTTCAGCTCGTTAAGGATTTCGCGCATACGCTTGCGCTCTTTGAAGTTCGCAATCTTGCGTGACACGCCGCCCGCGCGCGGGCTGTTCGGCATCAGGACGCAATAACGTCCCGGCAGCGACAAATAGGTACTGACCGCAGCGCCTTTATTACCGCGCTCTTCTTTCGATACCTGCACCAGCATAATCTGGCCGCGCTTGACGACTTCCTGAATTTTGTAGTTACGGCGGAAAGACGGACGGATTGGCTGGTCGCCTTCAATACCGTCA
>CBDUPU010000061.1:0-11286 GCA_965369185.1 uncultured Rhodospirillales bacterium | reverse complement strand
AAAGCTGTGCCAGAGGATGAACCCCGATATCGGCATTTTTTTGCATGTCAAACAGACCCGACGTGCCGAAAATGGCATTGATAATATCGATATAGATATTACCGGCCTGTTTTTTCTCGGCATAATGATCTGACCAGATTGACTGGGCGTAGTACAACGCCTTGGCAATTTGCGCTTCTTCTTCGTCGCTCAGGACAATTGGCTTGTCTGGCCCCTGATAGACCTGGTGACGGGTCTGGCCGGGAGTGTCCGTATCCGCACCTGCTTTTTGGGCGCGGATGGTTTCCATGACTAACGGGTATTTCTTGATTGATGGCATGCTATAGGCAGCAGAAACAAAGCTGCCATTTAACTGCGCGACTTTATTGTACCAGACTGCGGCACCGCCCCAGCCAAGAGCGCTTAAATTATCCAGCCATTCAGTCGATAGCGTTTGGTTATACGCCCCAGCATCGACAAGAGAGTTGACCAGATACTGATAGCCTTGCCGCTGAAGGTTCAGAAGGGTCGATGACGGCAGGTCAGAGTTCGGATTATTGAAGATCGGCAAATAACGGTTGGAAATATTTTTTCCAATACAGCCGGGGCTTGCGCTTATGCCATTATTGCCAATGGCTGTCTGGATCACATCTTCGACTTCCTGATGTGTTTGTAGCGTGAAATTGACGCGATCAATCTCCAGCCATTTTCCGCCTGCGGCTTCTGCCTGATCCAGCATGTTTTGTATTGTCGCATCATCCATATAAGCGCAAGACTGGTCATCAAGCGCCTGTATCGCAGGATTCTTGATGTTTTCCCAGATATTGTTGACGATGTCATAGTAAATCTCGGCGACCAGATCTGACCCCGGGTTTGCTTCGCTTGGAAACTCCGGATAGCTGGCGATCGGGATGGTAATGGCACCGCAAATCGGGGCAACTCCGCCGAACCGCGTTTGATAAGAATCATCGTCTCTGAGTTCGCCAAAGACAACTTCAATGTCGCCGCCGTCAAATATATCTACGGCCTGCTCGAAGTTGGTGGCAGACAGAAGCGGCGGTGCCATGGCGGTGGTTGTTTTGACCGGATTGACAAGATAGGCGTCAATATCAACCGGCGGGTTACGGTCTGTGCGCTGGTGATACATGCGCTCATAGGCAATCCGGCATGTTGCCAGAATTGTCGAAAATTCGATCAGTGTGTTGACCGGCGGGGCATTCGGTACGGCAACCAGAGTGTTTCGGGGGCCAAGCAATGTCGGGGCGCTGCTGGACGATCCTCCGCCCCCGCTGGCCGTTGTCGCCTGTTCGTAGAAAAGCACCCAGCCGTTTGTGGCAAAGCCGGAGCCCCATTTTGCAACGTGGAGCAATATCCATTGGCCGGAGTTTATGCCGTAGGTTAACGGGATGAGCATCCCCATGGCGGCAATCAAACGCAGCGGTGCCCAGACATGGTTGAAGCGGCGACCGAACGGGGTGCCGCTTTGTGCGGTTTCCGCAATGATGGCCATGATGAAGTATAAGAATATGAAAACGCCGATCAGCAGGATGCCGATGCTATAGGCTTCGAACATTCTGTGCAGAGCATCGTGGAAGGGCCACGGCCAAGCTATTGTCGCCGGTGAATCAAAGCTCAGATAAAGGTCGGAACCGTTCGGGGTCGCGTTGGCATTGAAAGACCCGTCTGGCGACAGTGCCTGTGATGATGTGGAAACGCCAATATCAAAGCATACAACGCCCTGAACGACACAAGTCGTCTGCCTGCCGGCATCGACAAATAAATCAGGAATACCGAAAACACGGTCAAGCAGGACAAAGGCGAGGTCATGTGTTGCGTCCGGCACCAGAAAGTATGAAGCGAAAGTATCAGGCACAGGCCCCAGCGCGGCGTGGGCTCCTTGAACGAAAATTGTCAGGATCAGCATGGCGAACTGGGTGCCGAGCATGATCAGCCCCAGCAGCATAATGACAAAAACAATGATCTGGTCGCTGTTTTCTTTCTTCCAGCTTAGATTGCTTCCGGCTTCTGCGACAACGTGGCGAATTCCGTAGCGACCCATATTGGATGGGTTCAGATAAGGGTGGCCGGCGGGAAGCAGGCGGGCGGCGTTATAAATTTGCGCCATAAAAAAGGCGATATAGGAGAATCCGGAGAAAAAGAGTTTCTGTACCCGCGGAGTGATCTGCGGGGTCAGCGTATATTTCAGAACCTTTTTCGTCGTTTCATTCGTCATGCTGTCTTATTCTGTATTACCCGCTAAATCTGCGGATCGCCTCCCCCACCGGGCCTGCCGCCCCCGGACGGTTGGATACGGGTGCTGTTACGACTGGACAGCGCATCTGAAAGGCCCCTGACCGGCGCACCGGCGGCCATGCCAGCTGTTCTTGCACCTTGTTGCAATGCGCCGCCAATCTGGCCTGCAAGGTTGGCGCCACCAAAGGCCGCGTACTGAACCATGCCTTGTGCCGGATCGTCGCGCTGGTCGCCGAAGGACTGTACGCCGGCGCCCATCCAGCGCAGGATACTGTTCGGGATCTGGTCGATCAGTTTAAACGAAGAGGTCGCCAGCATGTAAACGAGGATCGTGTAAATGATGGTGAAGAAGAACTCGTCAATTGCGTTCCGTTTATACTCGACGCCGAAAATCGTGCCGGTGCTACAGTCGTTACAGTCAAAACCGGTCAGGTTTTCGACTACCAGATCAAAGACGCCGTTCAGCGTTCTGGCCATTGCCGAGAAAATTGCGACCGAGGCGACCAGACCGAAGACCGTCAGGATTGGCCGGACAAAGATTTCAAAAATCAGGAAATAGCCGTTCGAGGCGCTGTCCCCGGGGAATCCGTTGCCGTCGATTTTCAGGTGTGCCAGCGCCCAGAGCGGTACGCCGACCATTGCCTCGAAGATCGTCTTGACCCATCCGCCAACGGCGAAGAAGAAATACATGAAGGGCATAAACGGCAAGATATAATACAGGATAAAGCCAATCGCCAGGCCGATCGTGGCAAAGGCAACGAACATGCCACTGATCGAGGTTAGCGCCGCGCCAAGGTGGACGCCAACAATTTCCCCCATGCCGCCGCCGGCAGAGAAGACCAGAGCGGTCAGCAGGTTGCGGATCGAGCTTTCGACGATGCTTTTACCAAGGGCGGAAAGCTGTGCGAGCGGGTGAACGTCGTCATTCTGGCGCATGGTGAACAGGCCGCCAATGCCGAAGACCGAATTGATCAGGTCAAAAAAGACGTTGCCGCTGGTCTGGGTATCGCTTGCATTACCGCGCCCGTCAGTTTGCCAGTATTGATAGGCACCGCTAAGCGCATCAGCGATCGGGAAGTCGCCTTCGGCTACTGTGGTAATTTTCCGTGTACCTTGAATGACCGGCTGGTAACGAAGCTCGCTATCAACTGCCTCATCGTGAGAACGCCGCTCTTCCTGAATGTTCTCCATGATGGTCGGCATGCGCGAAGCCGTCGGTGTGTTGACTGCCGCTGTAAAGAAGGAGCCGTTCCATTCGGCGATGTGGTTGTACCAGATGGCAGCACCGGCCCAGCCGCGTTCAAGCAGTTCATCGGGAACGCCGTAAAGATCGTCGCCAAGCGCTACCATTTCGTTATAAGCGGCAGCAAGGCTTGCATTATATGCGGCCTGTGCCGTCGCAACGACATCGCTTTTCCACGAAGCTTCAGGCGGCTGTTGGCAGTCTCCCGGAAGCGGGCCCGCGTCACAGGCCTCGTTATCGGTTGGCACATGCAGATAGGTCATGCGCTCGGCAAAATTGATAATTTCACCGTCATAAAAGGTTGCGATGACAAGGTAATAAAAGGCTTCCTGAATACGATAGGCGCCAATCCGCTGGTCGTCAGGTGCGCTGCCGTCATCGTTGCCGGCGACATTGGTGTGGACGACAAATTGTCCACAGAGCGGCTGGATATTGCCGACATAGTTTTGCTCGGTTTCATCGACCTGACCAGAGTAATCATGGCCAAAGGTTATGACGATGTCTTTATTGTTAAAGAATGCCAGCGCATCCTGATATGACGGATTTTGTAAACTTTGAGGGTTCGGGTCGTTCTTCGCGACATAGACCTCGATCTGTTTGCGGTTTGCCGAGCTTGGCAGATGGCGGCGTTCGTATGATTCTTTACAGGTCCGCATAATACTGGCTGCAGCAACGATATCGCGTACGTCTGCGGGGTTGGGGCGGGCAACCAGGCTGGCCTTATGGGTGCCGATCAGTGTCGCGCTGCTGGAATTTGACAGTTCTTCATTGAAAATGATCCAGCCGTTCGTGGCAAAGCTGGAGCCGAACTTGGCGGCGTGAAGCGTGATGTACTGGGCGCTGTTCAGCCCGTAATTCAGCGGGACCAGCAGGCCGATCGCGCCGACAAGGCGCAGCGGTGCGTAAATGTGGTTGAAGCGGCGGCCAAAGGGCGTGCCGGTATTGGCAGTTTCGCCGACCAGAACGATGACATAGTAAAGGAAAATCACAATGCCGACGATCAGCATGGCGTAGCTGTAATACTGGAATAGTTCCTGCAAAGCGCGGTTAAAGGCCGGGATATCGCCAAATGACGTGCCGGCCGGGGCGAAGCTGGAATTGAACAGGTTCGGTACGCCAAACACTTTATCCAGCAGCATAAAGGCGATGTCATTGTCCGGGTTGGGCGTAGAGAACAAGCCGATAAAAGGCGCCAGCGCCGCAGCCGGTTTGATAAAGAATCCGAAGAGCAGCCCGCCGACCTGCAGGAAAAGCAGAACCATGCCGAGCAGCAGGGCAAAAAAGATAATGATCTGGTCGATATTTTCTTTTTTGACGACCAGATTGTTGGCGGCCTCGGCAATAACGTGGCGAATGCCGAACTTGCCCATATTTTGCGGATTGAGATAGGGGTGGCCGGCGGGAAGCAGGCGAACGCCGTTATAGACGACGGCCATCATAAAGGCGAGCCAGCCGAAACCGGATTCAATAAATGCGTTCAAGCGCGGGATGACACCCGGCAGTAAAACGTATTTTGCTATGCTTTTGGCTTTAACGCCTTGAATTCCTTGCACCTTTTATATCCACACCTACAGATATTATATTGCCGCCTAGTATAGCTTACCGCCAGATAGATAAAATTTTATTAAATTTATCATATTTCCCTATTACCAAGTCATTTTACCATGGGTCTTACAGAAAATTCCAGCTTTGCGCAGGCCGTTGAAAACACAGGGTTATTTGTCTTTTCATTAGTCTGTTTGTAAAAAACCGGCGGATTGCAGTTAGAGGACGGAAAGAACATAAGGTGCGCAGGACGCGCACCTTATTGAAGAGTATAGCGGAAATATTACGGCGATACTAGATCAGCCGGCCTTGCGCAGGGGCTTATATTTAATGCGCTGCGGTGTATCAGCGTCATGGCCCATCCGGCGGCGGTAGTCTTTTTCGTAATCTTCGTAATTGCCTTCGAACCAGACAACTTGCGAATTGCCTTCAAACGCGAGAATGTGCGTCGCCAGACGGTCGAGGAAAGCGCGGTCGTGCGAAATAACGACAGCGCAGCCGGGGAAGAATTCCAGCGCTTCTTCAAGGGCCGACAGCGTTTCGGTGTCGAGATCGTTGGTCGGTTCGTCAAGCAGCAGGACGTTGGCGCCTGATTTTAGCATTTTGGCGAGGTGGACGCGGTTGCGCTGGCCGCCGGACAGTTTGCCGACTTTTTGCTGCTGGTCGCTGCTGCGGAAGTTGAAAGCGGCGACATAGGCGCGTGACGGCATCTCGATCTTGCCGAGCTTCAGTATGTCATTGCCGTCAGAGATTTCTTCCCAGACAGATTTGTTGTCATCAAGCGAATCGCGGCTTTGATCGACATAGCCGAGCTTGACGGTATCACCGACGCGGAACGAACCGCCGTCCGGTTGTTCCTGCCCTGTGATCATGCGGAACAGGGTGGTTTTACCGGCACCGTTGGCACCAATAACGCCGACGATCCCGCCGGGCGGCAGTTTGAATGTCAGATTATCAATCAGCAGACGGTCATCATATCCTTTGCTGACGCCATCGGCCTCGATCACGACATTGCCAAGACGCGGCGGAGTCGGGATAACGATCTGGGCGTTACGAACGTCCTGACGCTGGGATTCGGCCAGCAATTCTTCATAGGCATTGATACGTGCTTGTGATTTTTTGCGGCGGCCTTCGGGGGTGCGGCCCATCCATTCCTGTTCGCGTTCAAGGGTTTTTTGCTTCGCCTTGTCTTCGCGGGCTTCTTGTTCCATACGCTTGCGCTTGGCGTCGAGATAGGCGGAGTAGTTGCCTTCATAAGGAATGCCGCTGCCGCGGTCGATTTCAAGAATCCAGCCGGTGACATTATCAAGGAAGTAACGATCGTGCGTGACCATGACAACGGTGCCGGCATATTCGGCAAGGTGACGCTGCAGCCAGGCAACGCTTTCTGCGTCAAGGTGGTTGGTCGGTTCGTCGAGCAGCAGCAGATCGGGTTTTTCCAGCAGCAGCCGGGCGAGTGCAACGCGGCGGCGCTCCCCGCCGGATAGGTTGGTTACTTTGGCGTCGCCGGGTGGGCAGCGCAATGCGTCCATCGCCATATTGATCATCCGGTCGAGTTCCCAGCCGTCCGCGGCGTCGATTTTTTCCTGCAATTCGCCCATTTCCGCCATCAGCGCGTCAAAATCGGCATCGGGATCGGCCATGGCCACACTGACTTCGTTATAGCGATCGACCATTGTCTTGATCTCGCCGAGGCCAAGCATGACGTTTTCATGAACCGTTTTGGTTTCATCAAGGTGCGGCTCTTGCGGCAGATAGCCGACACGGGCGCCTTCGGCAGACCATGCTTCGCCGGTATAGTCCTTGTCCTGCCCGGCCATAATCCGCAGCAGCGTCGATTTACCCGCGCCGTTCGGACCGAGCACACCGATTTTTGCGCCCGGGAAAAAGCTGAGTGTCACGTTCTCCAGAACCTTTTTCCCGCCGGAATAGGTTTTGTTCAGACCGTTCATGACATAGACATATTCGTAAGAAGCCATATTTATCCCTTTAATAAGTGATGATGAACCGCAGGGTTCGGATTTGCGGCAGTTATAACAAAATATAAGCAATGCTGGCAAAGACAATTCCACTGCTTCTGATAAGCGTTTAATAGGCGTTTCGGTGAAAAGAAAAGCTAATTTGGGTTTTGCCGCGCCTGTAGTAGTGGTATCTTGAAGCGTAGGGTAAAGAGGAGAAGGCGATGTCCCGCGATAATCTGTCCAATGATTCACTGGCCGAAGCCACGCGCAGCCGTGCCAAATTCTCCGGTCACGGTAATGCCAAGGGCGCAGCCGGTTATAGCACGGAAGGCGAAGTCGGCGCCGTTTTGTCGCGCACCGGCGAGTCTGAAATAATCAACCCGCACGAACATGGTTTTGAGAATATCAGGATCAGCCTGTCTTGGGACGAAATGCGCGTTGAAAATAAAAGCTTTCCCGGCAAGTTTTTTAAAAAATATGTGACCAAGCCGGTTGATATCGACCTGGGCTGTCTTTACGAGCTGCAGAACGGTGAACGCGGAGTCTTGCAGGCTTTTGGCGATTGCTACGGCGCTTTTAACGAGCCGCCTTATATATCGCTATCAGAAGATGAACGCACCGGCGAGACGGTCGGCGATGACGAGTATCTAATGATCAACGGCAAGCACTGGCCGGAAATCAAGCGTTTGCTGCTGTATGTGTATATATATGATGGCGCGCCGCACTGGGCATCGATCAAGCCGCGTATTTTTATTGATGTTCCGGGGGAAAGAGATATGGAGGCCCGGCTCGGCGTTACGGATTCCAAACTGGTATTGTGCGCGGTTGGGGGGATCGAGAATGTCCGCAACGGCATGAAGATTGTTAATTTTACTGAGTATTTCCCCGGTCACGCGGAAATGGACCGGGCGTTTGGTTTTGGTCTGCAATGGGCCGACGGAGAGAAACCTAGACTGATTCGATGATAACTGATTTGACCCTATCGGGAATAGAGGCCTTTATCCTTGCACTCGGTGCGCTTGGGCTTGGTATGTTGCTGCTTATTCGCGGCGGAAACTGGACGATTGACGCTGCGACCTATGTTGCGCGTCACCTTGGCGTGTCGCCGCTGGTGGTCGGGTTTACCGTTGTGGCTTTCGGGACGTCGCTGCCGGAACTGATTGTGTCGATCAACGCCAATTACCACAATTTACCGGGCATTGCGATTGGGAACGTTCTCGGATCCAACATCGCTAATATTCTTATGGTGCTCGGCGTTACAGGGATTTTCGCGACGATTGTCGCGGTGCCGCGACAGCTTTTGCGGGACCTTGTTATGATGATGCTCGCAACGCTGCTGCTTGCGGCGCTGATGCTGTATGGCTACATCTCGATGCTGGCCGGTGCCGGCATGGTGGCGGTGCTTCTTGGATATACATTATGGAGCTATCGCAAAGCGCTCACCGGCGAGGTTGAGGTTGAAGATGTTGATGAACCTGAATTCAGTAGCCTGAAAATTTCCCTTCTGTACTTGCTGGGCGGGCTTGTTTTTATCGCTGTCGGCGCAGAGTTGCTGGTGCGCGGTGCAACGGTCAGCGCGACGGTTATCGGCGTTCCCGAAGATGTGATCGGTCTGACGGTGATTGCGCTGGGTACGTCGCTGCCAGAGCTATCAACCTGTCTGATCGCTGCCGCAAAAAAGCAAACCGGTATTGTGCTTGGCAATATTATCGGCTCCAACGTCTTTAATATCCTGATGATCATCGGGGTGATGGCGGCGTTAAAGCCGGTTGATATGTCGCTGGTATCGCCGCAGCTGGTCAATCTGGATATTTGGGTGACGCTGGGCATTAGTTTTTTGTTTACGCTGCTCTTGTTACTCTATCGAAAGATAGATCGAGTGCTGGGCATTGTTTTTGTAACCGGTTATGCTTTGTACGTATTTAGTGTATTCGCGTTGTATTTTACTTGATTGACTTAACGAAGACCTGTCGGGGCTGGATAATATGGACAATGACGATAATGGCGGAAATAAAGGCGAGGATTTTGATCAATTCGCGGTTGAAGAGGAGCGGGTAAAACCGATTGATTTTGGCAGCGCATCGGCGCATTCGCCGGCAAGCCAGGAATCTTCCGCCCCGTCTGCGGCAGCGTCACCGGAGCAAGGCGGAAACTTGCCTCCGGAACCAGAGCCAGAGCCGTTTTTAAAAGATGAGGTTTTTGCTGATGAGGGCGCTAAAAAAGAGATGCCGCCGGAAACCCCGGCCAAACCGGTAAAAGGTTTCGCAATCGGTGGCGGCGAGCCGAATTACATCCATAAGGGAGAGTATATCGATCTGACAGAGGCCGTGCCGACGCTAAAGCGTATTCTGATCGGGGCGGGCTGGGATCAAAAATCCATGGAAGAAACGGTTGATGTCGATCTCAGCCTGTTTATGTGTAACAAGCACGACGAAACCCGGATTGATGAAGACTTCATCTTTTACAATAATGAACGCGCCTGTGACGGTGCGGTACAGCATCTGGGTGACAGCCGCTCAGGTGCCGGTGCAGGGGATGATGAAACAATTTTTATTGATTTGAACGGGGTGCCGTTTGATATCCTGAAAATTGTCTGTGTCCTGTCCATTTATGATCCTGATTTCGACGGGCATCATTTCGGTATGGTCGATAATGTTTATATTCGTTTCGTCAATAAAGATGATAACGAGGAGCTTTTCCGCTATGCTCTTGACAATAAAGACCGTGAAGGCGGCAACGCCATTATTCTTGGTACTTTGATCCGTGAAGGCCCCAAATGGATTTATGAAGCTGCGGCACATGGCTTTAACGGCGGGCTTGCAAAGGTCGCCACTGATTACGGCATTATCATTAAAGAGTTGCAGTCAACGCTTGATGTCGATGATTCAATCGATAAAGGTGATCCGGAAGATTTGCCGCCAGAAGGGTGATCGGCTCTTTTAGAAGCCGCCGCTTTTTTTCAACAACTGGTTTGCCTGTATTTTGGGGGATTTTCCGCCGCCGCCCTGGCGCTGGTCGCCGAGGCGTTCGCGTGAGTGGAATTCGCGGTCAATCAAATCTTCGATGTCAGGGATCGCTTCTGCCAGTAATTCCTGCACCACGGCGTTGAAGAAGTTGCACGATTTTTCCTGCCAATTATAAATGTCTTCGCCAAAAGGCTGGCCGTGAATGCGCAGCGAGACGATTTCCCAATTGGTGTCGCGGTTCGGCTTTGATTTAATAAGGCAGATTTGTTCCATCGGCACTGTCCCGGCGGGCGGGTTATCGTGCATCATCTGGATTTCGGCTTCGATCTCACGGCCATCGGGATCCATGCGGACCTCGGCGCAGCAGGTGCGTTCCGTTTGGGCATCATAATATGACCACGGGAAAGTTTCGTAGGGACCAAGTACGTGACTTACTCCCAGCTTATCCATCAATTCTTTTAACGTTACGCGCATCTATAGTGTCCAAAAATTATCGAAAATATCTATACAGTACAATTATACGCTTATGAAACTAAAAAAGCTTGCCTTGTTCTTTAGTTCCCTTTGGATTCTCCGAGGTTTTGGCCGTTTTTGCATTGTTGTTGCCTTTACCACCTTTGCCGATGATGGCATCAACGCGCTGGTCGCCGTAAAATTCAAGCTGTACGCTCTGGCCCGTACGTGCTTGCTCTGCGGCAGTGAGCGGTTTGTTGTTTTCATCGCGGACGACAACATAGCCACGTTTGAGAACGTTTTTGAAAGACAGGCTTTCAAGCATTCTTCCAACGTAGTCGAGGCGTTTTTCTTGCTCGGTCAGGAGCCGGGAACGCATTGTTTCTAGAGCCTCGCCCCTTATTTCCAATCGCCGTGCCGCTTCACGGATGCTTTGATCGGGGCGGCGCAGCTGTGCGGCGCGCTCTTTGATCCGGCTTTCTTTGCGTGATAGCCCGGCGTCGAAAGTGGTTTGGACTTTATGAAATAAATGCTCAAGCGCGCGCTGCTTTTCGACGATCAGGTTACGCGGGTGGCGCAGGCTTGCGCCCAGCTCGCGTACGCGGCTTTCCCAGCGTGACGTTGCCGCCCCGAAAGAGGCGGTGAGTTTATGGCTCAAATGGTCGAGCCCTTGCGTTTTGATCTCGAGCAGGCGTTTGGGGTCGCCGAGCCTTGCGCCGAGATTATCCAGCCGTTCGGTCATTTTAAGCTGTAGCCTGTCGGCGGCGCCGGTCAGGCGCTGTTCGTTCTCATTGATTTGCGTCAGCAGGTCGATACGGCGCGGGACGGCGATTTCGGCGGCGCCGGTCGGTGTCGGGGCGCGGATGTCGGCGGCATAGTCGATCAG
>CBDUPU010000060.1:0-11342 GCA_965369185.1 uncultured Rhodospirillales bacterium | reverse complement strand
CGCACACATGGGAAGTCACGACAATCAACCGCTGGAAGCCCGGCGATAAAATCAATCTCGAAGTCGATATGCTGGCCCGCTATGTTGCCCGTATGCTCGAACAAAAAGAGGGCGGCGCATGACCTGCGAACGAAAAATAGTTTCTTTTTCCGGCGCCAGCCCGCTGTGCGGCATCGAGGAAATCATCGATGAGGCCCGTCAGGGGCGCATGGTAATCCTCGTCGATGACGAGGACCGTGAAAATGAAGGCGATTTGTTCGTTCCTGCAGGCGCTGTAACACCTGAAATCATCAATTTTATGGCAATGTACGGCCGCGGCCTGATCTGTCTGGCCATGGCGCCTGATATGATCGAACAGCTGGAGCTGCCGATGATGGCAGAGCGTAACACTTCGCGTTTCCAGACGGCCTTTACTGTTTCAATCGAAGCCCGCGAAGGCGTCACCACCGGCATCTCCGCCTATGATCGCGCCCATACCATCAAGACAGCAATCGCGCCGAACGCGCAGCCCGACGACCTTGCCACACCCGGCCATGTCTTTCCGCTGCGCGCCGAAGCGGACGGGGTGCTGGCCCGTATCGGTCACACCGAAGCCACTGTCGATATTGCCCGTCTGGCCGGTTTTGCTCCGGCCGGCGTATTGTGCGAAATCATGAATAATGACGGCACAATGGCGCGTTTGCCCGACCTCATCAAATTCGCCGAGGAATTCGGCCTGAAAATCGGCAAAATCTGCGACCTCGTCGATTACCGCAAGGAGAAGTCCGTATGACCAAAGTTCTTATCATCGAAGCCCGTTACTACAATCATATCAATGATCTGGAGCTGCAAGGCGCAAAGCAGGCGCTTGATAATGCGGGCGTATCTTATGATGTCCTTACGGTTCCTGGCGCACTGGAAATTCCCGCCGCGCTGCAAATGTCGCTCGGCAAAGGGCATGACGCATATGTTGTTCTCGGCTGCGTTATTCGCGGCGAAACCAGCCACTATGACATTGTCTGCAACGAAAGCGCCCGCGGCGTTTATGACCTTGTTATGAAACACAACCTTGCGCTTGGCAACGGCATAATCACCGTCGAAAACGAAGCGCAGGCGCTCGCACGTGCCAAATCCGACCAGAAAGACAAGGGCGGCGAAGCTGCCAAAGCGGCGCTGCGTATGCTTGAAATAAAAGCCGGACGTTAAAGTCCTTTTAAGCTCTGTCTTTTATACTTTGCATAAATAAGTTTTTGCTCATATAAAAGGCACATGAACGACAAGTACCATTCAGATAATTTTCAGGAAAGCCTGAGCGAGATTTTTGCGCTGGCGGCCAAGTTGCCGGAACCGGACAGGGAGCGCATGATTTCTGCCGCGTCAAAAATGAATGACGCATTCCGTGCCGCGATCGAAGACAAGCAGGCGCTGCAAAAGCAGGCTTTGACGGATGTGCTGACCGGGCTGCCCAACCGCGCCGGAATTATGCACGATCTACGTGGCAGGCTCGAAGGGGTCAAGCGTTATGGCGATAAAGATGTCGCTTTGGCATTTATCGATCTTGATGGGTTCAAGGCCGTCAATGACCATTTGGGACACGATGTCGGCGACGAAGCGCTCATCCGTGTCAGTGAGCGCCTGAACGCAGGGCTGCGCAGCACCGACACAGTCGGGCGTCTGGGCGGCGACGAACTGTTGTTGATCATGAGCTACGAAAATGACGAAGTTTTTGACCCTGAAACGGTCAAGCACCTTATCCGCAATCTGCTAAAAGGGCTGGTTTTCTGGAAGGGAGCGGAGCCGTATCCTATCGGCGGTAGTATCGGCTGCGCCCTTCTTGATAGAAATGAAAGCTGCGAAGGCTCATTGGACGAAGTCGCCAATACTCTCATCAAACAAGCGGACGAAGATATGTATGCCGACAAGGAAGGCAAGAAAGAACGTCTGGCCAGGGCAAGGGCGGAAGCGGTTTTCGATACGCCGCTGGCAGAGCGGCGAGGCCCCTCTGACTTCACACGCTTAGGTTAAGTCCTTCTTATAATTTCCCGTCTATAATCATAAAAAATCGTTTGGTTATAAATGGATAATGCATGCTTTTTTCTCGTACGGCGGGAGTTTTTGTTTTGGCGGTGGCTTTGTGGCTTGCAGCCCCGATGGCGGCGCAGGCGGGCGTCTGCGCCGATATAAAGCCCTATAAAACCCGCATTAATATCGATGTGATTTTTCCTGACCCTCATTATGATCTAAGCAAAAGCCGCAAATACCTGACCAAAAACAGCCGCAAGGTGACGGAAAAATGGCTGGAAAAGAACAAGATGAACGTTATGTGGCAGGCAAACGACCTTGAAACAGCGGGGCTGGCCTCAGGTGCGCGCAGCTCTTCGTACGGCGCCAGAATGTATTCCAAGAATGTTGACCGTTACTATGCCGCCTTTTGTACCTTTTTCGAGGAAATAAACCTGACGGTTTTCTACCGGACCCTGATTTTTATTCCTTCTGATTATCCGCAAGGCTCCTGCGCCTTTAATGAAGTCAATGCCCATGAGCTGCGCCACCACGCTGCAAACAAGGCGGCGATAGAAAAATATATCGCAAAACTCCGTGCGGATATCCATGAACTCGTCGCTATGATGGAAAGCGGCTATGTTGGCCGTCACGAGATAGAGGGCAGGTTCGAGGAAATGAAAATCGGCATGAGGGACGCCGTCGAAGTCTATATCGGTCAGTATATTGCCGCCGAAACCGAACGGCTGAATGCGCAGGTTGATACGGTCGAAGAATATAAACGCGCCGCTGTCGTCCTGCACGCTTGTAAGCAGAAAGACGGTTTCTGACAACCAGCCTTTGACTTTTAGGCGCAGGCGCATAAGATAACCGCCAGTTACAAAAGGAAGGCTCGATTATGGTGTTCTGGCGCAAAAAGAAAAAAGCCGAAGATCAGGATAAGCAGAACGAACAGGAACAGGACAAGCAGGTTCAGCCCGAACAGGCCGCACCTGTGCCTGAATCAGTGCCTGAAGAAGCTGAGCCTGAGTCCGTAGCGCCGCTGGAGCCGGAGGCGAAAGAAACTGCTACGCCGCCCGTACAGCCAGTAGAGCAAGTGGCCGAACCGGTGAAAAACGTTGAGGCTGCAGAGCCTGTCGAACCGCTGGCAGAAGCGCAAGGAAGCTGGCTTTCCCGCCTCGGCAGTGGTCTGTCCAAATCCTCCAATAAGCTGACCCAAGGGCTGACAGACCTCGTCACCAAGAAAAAGCTCGATCAGGACATGCTGGACGAGCTGGAAGATCTTCTGATTACCGCCGACCTTGGTCCAAAAACCGCGGCCAAGCTGGTCGAGGAATTTGGCCGCGAACGGTTTGGCAAGGACATTTCCGAGGATGAAATTAAAGAAGCGCTCGCCGCCCAGATCACAGAAATCTTGACGCCAGTTGCAAAACCGCTTGAATACCCTGCGCCGCTGTCGGTCGTGCTGGTGTGCGGCGTGAACGGCGTTGGCAAAACTACCACCATTGGCAAAATCGCCTATGAGCTGAACGTACAGGAAAGCATGCCGGTCATGATTGCTGCCGGTGATACCTTCCGCGCCGCCGCGATCGAGCAGCTCGAAATCTGGGCGCAGCGCGCCAAATGCAAATTGGTGCGCAAGGACCTCGGCGCTGATGCTGCTGCCGTTGCCTACGAAGCTTATGATCAGGCAAAGCGGGAAGGGGCGAAAGTTCTGTTCATCGACACTGCAGGCCGTCTGCACAACAAATCAAACCTGATGGCCGAATTGGAAAAGATCGTTCGCGTTCTCAAAAAACAGGACGAAGCTTTGCCGCACAGCACGCTGCTGGTGCTTGACGCCACGACAGGCCAGAACGCAGTCGAGCAGGTGCGTATCTTCAAGGAAATGGTCAATATCACCGGTCTGGTCGTCACCAAACTCGACGGCAGCGCCAAGGGCGGCATCGTCGTCAGTCTCGCCGATCAGTTCGGCCTGCCGATTCACATGGTCGGCGTCGGCGAACAAATCGGCGACCTGCAGCCTTTCAACGCAGGCGATTTCGCCAAATCACTGGTCGGCCTGAAGTAATCAGACATTACGCCCCGCTGCCTCTTCCGTCATTGCGAGGCGCGGAGCAACGAAGCAATCCAGCGTATGGCATAGGCTGGATTGCCGTGCTAACGCTCGCAAGGATGTTTTTGTGGCGCAACCCACCCCGTAACTTCGTCTTCTGATGTATGCTCCTGCCATAAATTGACATTATAAGAATAAATTCCTATAATAAGCATCTGAAATAACTAAAGAAAGGGATTCAGGATGGGGCAGGTACGGAAAAATCACAAACAGACTATTGAATCCGGCAAAAGACGAACAAAAACAAAGGGGTGGAGCGAAGAACGCCGTGCTCGTCAGGCTGTCGCAATCCGGCGCTGGAAACCGTGGGAAAAATCGACGGGACCGAAGACCGAAAAAGGCAAGGACGCGGTTCGGTATAATGCCGTTACGCATGGTGCGCGCACCGCTGAATTGGAGGCCGTGCGCTATGTTCTGCGGGTGCAGCGCCGGAATTTGAAAGCGCTTATGGATCGGATGACGGTACCGCGTTTGCCGCGCCAGAAGAAAATATCGCGGCGGCGTGCCTCTATAATTAGTTGAAAATTAACGAAAAATCAGCGATCATAATTGTATGGTAAAAGCACTCAAACAGTTTCGTCCCAAGAAATTCAAAGATCCGCAATCTGCTTATGATTACATTTGCGAGATCTATCAAACGCATGTCGAATATTTGCGCTCGTGCTTCGAGGAATTCTCAAGCGGGAAGGTCAGCAGTCAGAAAATCTCCGTTTGCTACCCTTATATCCGCATCGATCCCAAGGTGGTAAGCCGTACGGACACGCGGCTGTCTTACGGCTTTGTCGCCAAGCCCGGCGCTTATGCGACGACGGTGACGCGGCCGATGGATATTTACGATCATTACCTGAAAGAGCAGTTAAGGCTGCTTTTGCTAAACCATGATTGTCCGGTCGAGGTTGGTGTCAGTGACCAGACAATCCCGCTTCATTATGCGCTGACCGACGATTTCCATCTGGAGGGCGATCTGGATAATGATCAGATCAGGGCGCTGCATAATTCTTTTGATATGCCCGACCTGAATGGTCTTGATGATGAGATTGCCAATAATACGTACGTGGTGGAGCAGGGGGCGCCAGCGCCGCTATCACTGTTTACCGCGCCGCGCACAGATCTTAGCATCATGCGGCTGCGCCATTATTCCGGCACGACGGCCAAGCATTTCCAGAATTTTATTATCTTCACCAATTACCAGTTCTACATCGACGAATTTACCCGTATTTGCCGCGATACCATGATTGCGACGGATGATCCGATGTTGCGCGGGCAGCGCGCCGAATACTCGGCCTTTGTTGAACCGGGGAATGTAATTACCGCCAACAAAAACCTCGCGAATAATCTTGAAAAGGATGAAAAAGGCAGCCCGCTGGCGCGGATGCCGCAAATGCCGGCCTTCCACCTGAAGCGGGCAGACGGTAACGGTATTACCATGGTGAATATCGGGGTTGGCCCGTCCAACGCCAAAACGATTACCGACCATATTGCCGTGCTGCGTCCGCACGCGTGGTTAATGCTTGGCCACTGTGCCGGCTTGCGCAATTCGCAGAGCCTTGGCGATTATGCGCTCGCTCATGCGTATTTGCGCGAAGACCATGTGCTTGACGGCGATCTTGCGACCAACATCCCGATCCCGGCGCTGGCTGAAATTCAGGTGGCGCTGGAAGAAGCGGTTGGCAAGGTGACCGGCTATACCGGTTATGATCTCAAAAAGATCATGCGGACAGGGACGGTCGCGACGATTGACGACCGGAACTGGGAATTGCAGCCGGCGATCCGCCAGAATCTGCGCCTTAGCCAGAGCCGCGCCATTGCGCTTGATATGGAATCCGGCACGATCGCGGCAAACGGTTTCCGCTTCCGCGTTCCGTACGGCACGCTACTATGCGTTTCCGACAAGCCGCTGCACGGCCAGCCCAAACTTCCCGGCATGGCGGACAGTTTTTATCGTGAGCGGGTCGATCAGCATTTGAAAATCGGCCTGATGACGATGGAGCTTCTGCGCAATATCGGCAGCGACCGCCTGCACAGCCGCAAGCTGCGCAGCTTCAACGAAGTCGCTTTCCAGTAAGTTGGTTATGCGCCGTATTGGTAGCGCATCTGCCGGCTGATATGGTCTGGCAGCGCAGGCAGGGATTGTGAAGGGATCAGATAGCTGGACAAGGAGAACAAATCGGTGAAAATCCGGTGCTTTTGCAGCGTTTCCAGCAAGTAGTTATACCCCGAAGATCCGCCGGTTCCAGCACCCATCCCGACCATCCTCTGCACCATCAGCGCATGGCGGTAACGCCAGCGGGCCAGGCACTCATCAATATCGGTCAGGCTTTTCAAAAGTTGGCTAGGCCCCTGCAAAATCGGTTCGTGACTGTAAATATTTATAAACAGCGCCGCCTGCAGGGCCTTCAAAGACATGCGCCAAACGCCGTTTTCCTGCGCTTGCGCGTGTTTGTCGGCATCAAAGATACTGTCGAACTTGTGGCGTCCGTTCTCGATCGCCTGCAGTTCTTTTTGCAGCGTTTCGTCGCTGAAGGTGTTGCGCGCAACTGCTTCCTTCTCGTCAAACATCTTGTAAACCGCGCCGCGATACTCTTCCCAGAACTTGTAATCCTGCCAGTCGATAAAAGGCGTCCGCGACAGCCAGCGATCCATCTGGTCATACAGGGAAGGGGAGCTTTCGGCCTCATGAATCCGCTTGCGGCTTTCATTGGCTAGATCGGCGTCAAACTCGCCATGGAAGACAGGAATGCGGTTCTCGCGGCGCAGCCCGAGCCGGGTTTCGATCAGCCGGAATTGCCAACTCTGAAAACCCGATGCCGTACCTAGATACTGCCGGAAATCAACAAAAGCCTGCGGCGGCATGGTTTCGAGAATATCAATCATGTTAATCAGGTTGCGCAAGATCTCGTAAATGCGGTTGAGGTAGCGCAGGATCGGCTGCATATCGCGATCATCGACAATTTCGGCAGAAAAGCGCTGTTGTATATCATCCATCTCGAACAAGATCTGCTTGAACCACAGCTCGTAAACCTGATGGAAGATGATGAACAGCATCTCATCATGCGCGGGCGCACCGGCTTCCTCGCTACGCAGCTTCTGGGCGGTCAGGATTTTGTCCAGCTCTTCATATTCGTGATACTGGTCCCATGGTTTTTGATCTGTCATGTCACGCTCTCCCTTGCGAAGAAAACCTTAAAGCCAAGGGCGCGACACGGCAAGACCAGAAACGCCGCGACAAAAAACGGCGCCGGTGAGGGCGCCGCTTTCATTCCTAACGGGTATAAATAAACTTATACGGATATATCCAGTAAACTGCCGCGTTCCTGCCCACGTCCAGCAGAGCCTGCGGATTGTGACGATGAACTGTTTGCCGCCAGCTGTGCATTTTTTTGCACATTCTGGTTTTTTGTCTCGGTTTGGTTGGTTTTTCCCGTTTCCAGCGTCCGGCTGGCCTGCGCGGTGCTTTTGTCCTGGTCGCGCTGGTCTTCAACCTGACGGTTGTTCTGCTGTTGGAACGGATTGGCTATCGCCTGCTGCGCTTGCGTTGCCGGTGAATTAATTGAGCCTACCATGCTGACTTACCCGTGTGATTAATGCGTCGGTTTCCCAACTTACAAGTCTATAAGAGAAGATTTAAGAAATGCTTTCTAAAAGCCTAAGGTACCAATAAATCTACTCTTTTTTTAGTGTTAACGCAATGTAAAGGAATCAGGCGTAAAAAGGATAATAAGAAAGGAAGTCAGTTCCACTTTAAAAAGCGGTGTCAAACCGTGCGGACAGCTTCCTGATAATAAGAAAAGAACAAGACGACCAAAAACAATCAAGCCGGGCTCACCGGCAAGTTTTCAAGGCGTAATATCAGTGTGTGTTTGTAAGAAACAACTTTGTTGGGGTTGTGAGTAATGGACTTGAGTCAATTCGATAAATCGCCGCATATGACGCCGCTGCTGGTGAAGCTGTATGACAGCCATAAGCTATACGGTCTTGTTAAAGACGAAAAGCCGTTGGCGCGCGCCGAGTTGACGCAAGCAGTTACCGACCTGTTTGAAAGAGACTTATCCGGTAAAGAGCAGGAGCTTCTGGCCGATGTAATGATTGGCCTGATGCGTCAGGCGGAAACAGATTTACGCCGCGCGCTCGCGGAGAAGCTCGCAGCTTTCCCCAACGTGCCGCTGCGCCTTGTTTTACACCTTGCCAATGATGAAATTGAAATTGCGTCGCCGATCCTGCGCCACAGTCTGGTGCTTAGCGATCTTGACCTTATTTACATCATCAAGTCACAAGGTCCGGAATACTGGCAGGCCATTGCCGCGCGCAGCAATATTAGTGATGATGTGATTGACGTCCTCGCGGAAACCCGCGATATAGCAACCGCCATAGAACTCAGTCGTAACGACCGGATTACATTGACCCGGCATGCGATGAATATTCTCGCAGAGATGGGGCGCGATGATGACAAGATCGCACGGCCTTTGCTGCACCGATCGGAAATTCCCGAGCCCTTGGCGCGCAGCCTGTACAATTACGTCAGTAACGATCTCAAAGAGTATATCGGTGCCTTTTATCATAAAGACGGCGGTATGGATCGTAAGACAGAAACCGTCGTTGATGATCTGATACTGGAATTTGCAGAGGCACCGCCGCCGCCGAAATCCGAATTTATGCCGTCAGAAGCGATGCTGGAAAGCGCGCAAAAACAGGCCATGGCGAATATCCTGAATATGGACTTGATGATGGATACGCTGCATAAAGGCCAGATCGCTGCCTTTGTTGCCCAGTTTGCCGAATATACCGGCATTCCGGTCAAGAAAATCCACGATTTTCTGCGTCAGCCTTGCCCGAAAGGTATGGCAATCGCCTGCCGCGCCTTCCGGGTGCAGAAGAGCGATTTTTCAAGGATCTACTTGATGACCCACCGGATGCGTTCAAAGAACCGGCTGGTTAATCACAAGGATATGCTGGAACTGCTGCAATATTTCGACAAAATCAGGCCGGAAACGGCACGCCGTATTGTCGAACGCAGCACAGTGAAAACATAAGCGTTACAAGAGTATTCAATCACAAAAAACTGTCCCGGAGATTGCAAAAACAGCCTCCGGGATTTTCCTGTCGTGATTTACGCAGCTTCTTTGTATGCGGTCAGGGCTGCAACGCCCGGCAGGGTTTTTCCTTCCAGCCATTCGAGGAAAGCGCCGCCTGCGGTAGATATATAGGAAAAATCATTAACGACACCGGCATTCTCAAGCGCCGATACGGTATCGCCGCCGCCGGCCACGCTGACGAGCTGGCCTTTTCTGGTAAACTCTGCAACGGCTTCTGCTGCCGCGTTGGTGCCGTTATCAAAGGGCTTGATCTCGAACACGCCGAGGGGGCCGTTCCACAGTACGGTTTTCGCGGTTTTCAGCTTCTCTTTCAGCGCTTCTACACTGTTAGGGCCAGCGTCGATGGCTTGTTTGTCTGTTGGCATGTCTTTTAGGCCGGCAATATCAAACGGCGCGCCCGGCTTTAGTTCATCAACGATAACGCGGTCAGAGGGAAGCATGATCTCGCAGCCATTATCAGCCGCTGTTTTCATGATCTTGCGCGCTTCGTCGGCCATATCGTGTTCGCATAGCGATTTGCCGACTTCTTCACCCTTGGCGAACAGGAAAGTATTAGCCATGCCGCCGCCGAGAAACAGCACATCGACCTTGCGCACCAGATTATCAAGCACGCTGAGCTTGGTCGAAATCTTCGCGCCGCCGACAATGGCAACGACAGGGTGTTGCGGGCTTTCGAGCGCGTCATTAAGTGCGTTAAGCTCGGCCTCCATCAGCAGGCCTGCGCCGGTCGGAAGCAGGTGCGCCAGCGCTTCGGTTGAAGCATGGGCGCGGTGCGCGGCGGAAAAAGCATCATTGATGTAAATATCGCCAAGTTGCGCCAATTGTCTGGCGAACTCCGGATCGTTCTTTTCTTCGCCGGAATAAAAGCGCAGATTTTCCAGCAGCCCGAACTGACCATCTTCCAGGTTGGCAGCAAGGTTCTGCGCCGGTACGCCGATACAATCATCCGCAAACTGAACTTCAATGCCCCATTGTTGTTGCAAGACAGGCGGCAGGAAGCTCAGTGAGTATTTGTCATTGTGCTCTCCTTTGGGACGCCCGAAATGCGAAAGGATCAGCGTTTTAGCGCCTTTTTCTTTCAGAAGTTCGATCGTTGGCTTCAGCCGGTCGATACGGGTCGAGTCCGTGACGTTCTTGCCGTCATCCACCGGCACGTTCAGGTCTGCGCGCAGCAGAACGGTTTTGCCTTTAAGATCGAAGTCGCGAATGGTTTTGAACGTCATGGATAAATCTTTCCTCTAAACTGCCATGTAAGCTAGAGCAGCATAGTAAATGCGGCAAGGCTGTTCAAGCGGCTAAGCGTATAGCGGCTATCCGCGCAATGATAAAAAGGTCTTAAAACAGCGTCCGTGCGTTTTCCGTGGCTTCGATCAGCCGGGAACGGATGGCAGGGTCAAGGGCGGAGTGGCCGCCGTCCGGCACGACGATGTAATCGGCTTCCGGCCATTCCACATGCAGGCGGTAGGCGGTGTAGATCGGGCAAATGACATCATAGCGGCCATGGATAATGGTTGCCGGTATATGACGGATTTTGTCGATGCCGTTCATCAAGCTGTCTTCCGGCGGAATGATGCCTTTCAGGAAGTAGTGCGATTCCAGCCGGGCGAGGGCAAGGGCGTGGCTTTTTTGCTCGTCAGTAGTGATTGTTTCATAGTTCGGCAGCAACGACGAGCAGGCGCCTTCATACAGGCTCCATGCGATCGCGGCGTCCATGCGGGCCTTGTCATCGGGGCTGGTCAGGCGCTCGTGATAGGCGGCCAGCAGGTCATCATGATCCTCTTCGGGAATAACGGCGACGAATTGCTCCCATGCTTCCGGGAAGATCATCTTCATCCCGTAAAGGAACCAGTCAACCTCGGTCTGTTCCATCAGGAAAATGCCGCGCAGGATCATACTGATGCAGCGTTCCGGAAAGCGCTGGCTGTAGGCAAGGGCGAGCGTGCTACCCCAAGAGCCGCCAAACAGGTGCCAGCGCTCGATATTCAGGCGTTTGCGCAGCGTTTCGATGTCCTCGATCAGCTCCGGCAGCGTCTGCACCGGGCTGTCCTTGGCCACCGCGATGATGCCGTAGTCGGCACCCACCGAGCCGAGCCAGCGCACCTGGTCCATGTCGTTGCCGGGATAGGCACCCTGGGCCAGCCGCGTGGCGGTGG
>CBDUPU010000059.1:0-11646 GCA_965369185.1 uncultured Rhodospirillales bacterium | reverse complement strand
GTGTCTCATAGGAGTATTGTACCGCAAAAGCGCTGCGGCTAAAGAATTCATTTTATGAACGGCTTGAATTCATCTTCGTTCGATTTCGGGATATGTACCGGTATTTCCTTCAGACCGGTGGCCGCCAGAGTCAAGAACAGGGCGCGACCTGAGCCGATTTCCACATTTTCCAGCAGACCGATGCCGAGAATCGGTTTGTCCAGTTTTTTGCCGTCGCGGATTTTTTCTTCGGCTTCATCACGTTTTAGCTGCTCGCTTGCCGGTAGTTCATCGCGGCTTTTAATGCGTCCGTCAGGCAGCATCCATTCGAAGGAATAGAGAGAGCTTTGCCAGCTTTTAAGGATTTTTGCCGTATCGACGGTTACATCAAGATAATGGTCCCGGCGGCCCTTAACGGCCGGGTTGGCGATAAATTCGAGATTATTTACTGTGGTCATCTAAAGAACCCTCTTGCCACAATCATACTGCAATGCCAATTTAGGGGGAAATTGGGAAATAAATCGTTAAAACGCCCTGTTAGCACTGAGGAATTTATGACTATCCAGCCGCCCGAAGTTATTATTGTTGATAATGATACAGACAATATCTCCTGTGATGGCGGCGGCGGGTCGCTTGGTCACCCGGTCGTCTGGTACACGCTAGATAAAAGGGATTGGGTTGAATGCGCTTATTGTGACCGAGCCTTTGTCAAGAAAAGCGCGAAGTCCAAAATCAAGGCCGCAAAATCCGCCTAGTTCCCTCGCTTGCTAAGCCCCCCTTAAAGCCTATATAGTTAATACGTGGCGCTGCATGGTGCGGGCCACGTAACATAGTAACTTGCTCATACTAGAGGAGTTGAAGTGATGAACACGCGTTTATCCCTATTCGATCACCCGTTTTTTCTAGGGTTTGATCATATCGAGCGGCAGTATGACCGTCTTAAAAAAACCGCTGACGGCTATCCACCTTACAACGTTGAACAGACCGGCGAAAACAGCCTGCGCATTACTCTGGCGCTGGCCGGTTTTACGATGGATGATCTGACGGTTGAGGTAGAAAATAACCAGCTGATTATTCGCGGCAAGCAGCAGGATGATGGCCAGCGGATTTATTTGCATCGTGGCATTGCCGCCCGCCAGTTCCAGCGCAGCTTTGTATTGGCTGACGGTATCGAAGTTCTGGGGGCTTCCCTTGATAACGGGCTGCTGCATATTGATATGCAAAGGGTCATTCCGGAATCGCAGGCGCGTAAAATCGAGATTCGCCAGGCAAGTGATAAAACAAATGGCAACGGCGCGTCGCAAATGATCGATGTTTCGACCAGAAAAATAAAAGAGGGGCAAAAATCATGAATACGATCGCAAGCAAGGCCTCGACCGCTGATATATTGCGAAATTTGTCAGTGCAGGACTTTAAGGAGTTCGGGACAGATTTCGTCGCCTATGTCAGGCCGGTAACTGTGGAAAACCGTTCGGCGTTTGGTTTATATGGCGCTGATGGCAGTCTTTTGTCGCTTCAGGAAACGGGTGATAAAGCCATATTGCTGGCCAGAGATAACGGTCTTGAGCCTGTGGTGGTGCATTAACCGGGTACCGGGCTTTAATTGATCACAGCTTTAAGAATAAAGAATCGGCGCCGTATTGCGGCGCCGGTTTGCGTTTCTCTGTCTTCAGGCAGCCATCAGGCGCTTTTCAGGGTCAAGCAGCAAGGCGTTCAGCGCATCGAGCGAATCGGCACCGCGCAGGCTGCCGCAAAGGCTCTGATCGCGCAGGAGGCGGGAAATACGGGCTAGGCGCTGCAGATGATAGGGCCCGTCCGATTCGGGGGACAGCAGCAGGAAAATCAAATCAACAGGTTCACCGTCGAGCGAGTTATAATCAATCACCTGCGGCAGGCGCGCAAACAGCGCAAACGGCCGGCGCAGCTCTTTTAAGGTCAGCTGCGGAATGGCAATGCCATTGCCGATACCCGATGATAGCGGGCCTTCGCGTGTGAGCAGTTTGCTCATTAATCGCTTTTGATTAAGGCCGGTGGCACGGGAAACCTCTTCGGTCATAAGCTGAAAAGCCTGCTTTTGGCTGTTCGCCCTGAGCGAGGGAATAATCCTATCAATAAAAATAGTATCGGAGCCGGTCATATAAAATTTCCTTAGGTTAAGTCCAATGCAAATACAATTTATTGCCATTAAGTTCCAGTCTTTTTTATTTTCGGTATTCAGTCGAGAGCGGCAGAAATACTGGATTTATGGCAAGAAAAAACGCCTTCGTTACAAATCGAAGGCGTTCTTTTAAAGTGTATTTCTTAAAGAAAGGTTAAGCGCGGCGGGCCAAATCTTTTTCGCCCTGTTCGCTGACCGGATCGACCCAGCCGATATTGCCGTCGGCGCGGCGATAAACCATGTTCAGACCGTTATGCTTTGCGTTGCGGAACAGCATCGCGGTCTGGCCGGCGAGATCCATACGCATGACCGCATCGGAAACGGTCATCGTTTGAATATCGGACGTAATTTCCGCGACGATCAGCGGTTCTTCGCCGACAGGAACGTCTTCTTCGGCATTATCCGAATCAGCAGATTCCGGTTCGGCCGCGAGCGTATAGTGATGCGCCTTGAGAATCTCGTTTTCGGGGGTCTGTTCCAGACGCTCATGGTGGTCGCGCAGACGTTTTTTATAGCGGCGCATTTGCTTGCCAACTTTGGTGGCCGCGTCGTCAAACGCGCCATAAGAATCTCCGGCAAGGCTGTCGGCTGTGACCATGATGTCTTTACCGACGCGGATATTGATTTGCACTTTTATCTGGCCGTGACCGTGGCCTTCTTTTGAAAAAGTAACCGTCGCGAAAGTCGCGTGGTTAAAATATTTGCTATTCAGATCTTCGAGTTTTTCGGTGACATGGGTGCGTAGTGCGTCCCCGACATCCATTTGTTTACCTTGAACGGTCAATTGCATGGATTTTTTCCTTTGCCTTATAGTGATTACTTACAGGCCTTCTAGAAGGAATCTCGCCTATTTGACAGGGGTTTGCAAGTGTTGCTGTCATGTATCTATCTTAGCCGGTAGAAGGTTAAGAAATTCTTTTAGACAAATACGGTTTATCGGTTTTCTTCACGGTTTTTCTTTTGTTTTCGTCGTTGCACCGAAGAGGGAATATGCATGGCTTCGCGGTATTTGGCGACCGTCCGGCGTGCTATGTCGATCCCTTCTTTGGTTAAAATATCGACGATTTTATCGTCTGACAGGATTTTATCCGCGTCTTCGGCGTCGATCAGGTTTTTGATCTTGGCTTTGACCGCCTCGGCCGAATGGGCGCCCGCGCCGTCGCCCAGAGCGGTCGAGAAGAAATATTTCAGCTCGAAAATACCGCGCGGGGTGCCGATATATTTGTTGTTGGTGACGCGGCTGACCGTACTTTCATGCATGTCGATGCGTTCGGCAATGTCTTTGAGGGTCAGCGGTTTTAGGAATTCGATGCCGAACAGGAAAAATGGCTCTTGTTCTTCGACAATTTCGCCGGCGACCTTAAGGATGGTTTTGGCGCGCTGGTCCATGGCTTTGACCAGCCAGTTGGCGTTGTTCAGCTGTTCGTCGAGGTATTTTTTGTCTTTCTTGTCTTTGGCGTGCTGTGCGACTTCGGTGTAATAGTCGTTGTTGATCAGCACTTTTGGCAGAGTGTCGGTGTTCAGCTCCACTCGCCAGCCGCCGCCAAGGCTTTTGGGCAGGCGTTTCATCAGCACATCGGGGATCGCAGTCTGGACGACCAGATGTTCAAATTCGCTAGCCGGGCGCGGGTTAAGGGTTCGGATTTCATCGACCATATCGCGCAGATAGGTCTCGTTCACATCACACAAATCGGCAAGTTTCTTAAAGTCGTGCGTTGCGATCAGGTCGAGATGCTTCAGCAATTTTTGCATCGGCTCGTCCAGTTTGCCCTGCTCTTCCAGTTGCAGGGCAAGGCATTCGGGCAGATCGCGGGCGAATATGCCTGTCGGGTCAAAACCTTTCATCAGGCGCAGCAAGCGCTCGACCCGTTCCGGTTTGCAGCCGAGCCGCTCGGTCAGTTCCTGTTCGCCTTCGCGTAGATAGCCGCTTTCATCTAGCAGGTCGATCAGCTGCGCGCCGATCATGCGGTCGCGCGGGTCTGACAGGCTGACATGAAGCTGGTTGTTCAGGTGCTCGCGCAAGGTGGCTTCCTGGCTCATGCGGCTTTCAAAACTTTCATCCATCGAGTCGAATGAATGGCTGCCGCCTGCGCCAATATCGGCCATCGATGAACCGGGGTCGAAATCCTGACTGCCCGGCGTTTCTGCTTCGTTGCCGGTCCAGGCCTCGTCGTAATTTTCTTCAAGCGAATCCCTGCTGTCCGCAGTGGTGCTTTCGTCGGTTTTGCCGTGGTCGTCATCTTCGGCTTTTTCGAGCAGGGGATTTTGCGCCAGTTCTTCTTCGATAAACTCGGTCAGTTCGACGTTATTCATTTGCAGCATCTTGATCGCCTGCTGCAAATGCGGCGTCATTACAAGATTTTGCGACTGTCTGAGATCAAGCTTGTGCGAAATGTTACTCATGGTACTCATTTTACCATGAGAAGCGGGTTTTTACAGCCTGGAAAAGAGCGGTGATCAGGATATATCAAAGCGTTTTGGACTTGTCCCGTTTGCGGCATGTTTCGCTGGTTTTTCACGGGGCGGATTGTTGTCCTGCTCCGCTGCCGCCTTGTTGAAGGGCAGGCGTTTTCCGGATAGCGGGTTTGCCAGCGGATCTGAAACAAGTTTGCGGAAATTATCGTTGTCGTGACCATCGTTGTTATGGTCTTTAAAGCTGTTAATAAACTCTTGTGCGCGCTCGATCCTGCGGCGGCGCTGGATTTCAAAGTAGTCGGCTTCAAATGCTGTTGTAACCTTAAGATCTTTATATTTCGGATCTTGCGCGATCATCTCTTTGCCGATTTCCATCAGATACTGGCGTCGTTCCTTGGTTTTGGGGTGGCTGCGGAACAAGCGTATGAGGAATTTTTGTGTTGCCCCGGGCTCTTTTCTGTTCATGGTCTTCAACCGGCCAAGATGCATCTCGATAATGCGGCCGAGCGCTGAAGCAAGCGCCCATGGGTTTTTCGTCAGCTCAATACTGCCGCGATCAGCGCGGCGCTCGCGGGCGCGGGATATGCCGGCCTGAATCATGGCGCTGACCGCGGTTCCTGTCATGGCGACTGCCAGTGCGCCAAGACCGAGAGCAGGACCGGGGCCCATTAGGGACAGGATCGCTGTCATGCCGACAAATAATGTCGATAAAATCGGCATTTGCCCGATATTCTGGTGCATGATGCTCATCTGGGAATCGTTGTTTTTCAAATGGGCGATTTCATGTGCCATAACGGCTTCCAGTTCGCGCCGCGTCATTTTATGTTCTGTGCCCGGTGTCATGGCGATCACGCTGGATTTGCTGTTGCCAGCGGTGCCTATAAAAGGCGCGCTGTCGGCATTATGGTAGGGGTCGATTAATATAATGCATTTCGGCGGATTCTTCAGGCCGGCTTCTTTAGCCAATTTTGCCGTCATCTTGCTTACCGGATGATCGGGCGGCAGTAAATTATTCTGGTTCTGCCGTATCATGATCGATGCAACATCCTGCTTGCTGCGCATTAGCGTGCTTGCCATCGTCAGGCCGCCGACTAGCACAAGCAGCGCCGTGCCGCCGGTTACTACAGCTGTCGTGGCGCCAATACCTGCCAGCAGCACAGTGCCGCCCGGATGGATCAGAAAATCGTCCAGCTTTGCTTGCAGGTTCCAGCGCTTTTGTTTTGTGGTGGCCATTTAATCGTTCCCGCCCTGTTTGGCTTATTATTATGTTTTCTATATTTAGTCGGCCAGATCATAGCGCGGGAAACGAGCCTTGAAAAGCCGCAAAATATAAGCGGTCAATGCGCGGTATCTATGCCGGCGCATTGTTAATGCCGCAATGTCGAGTGAGACCTTGTTTATAAGGAAAAGCCTTGTTTATAAGGAAAAGCCTTCGCCGAGATAAACGCGGCGTACATCTTCATGGTTGACGATATCCTGCGGGGTGCCTTCGTGCAGGACGTGGCCGTCATGCAGGATATAGGCGCGGTCAACAATATCGAGCGTATCGCGTACATTGTGGTCTGTTATAAGAACGCCGATGTCTTTTTCCTTGAGATAACCGATCAATTCGCGAATTTCACCAACGGCAATCGGGTCGATCCCCGCGAGCGGCTCATCAAGCAGGATAAACTGCGGGCGGCTGGCAAGGGCGCGGGCAATCTCGACACGGCGCCGCTCGCCGCCGGACAGGGCGACTGCGGGGGTGCGGCGTAAATGGCCGACGGCGAATTCAGCCATCAGCTCTTCCAGAAACATGTCCTGGTCCTCGCGCGACAAATTCTGTGCCTGTAAGACGGCGCGGATATTATCTTCCACTGATAGACCGCGGAAAATCGAGGCTTCTTGCGGCAGATAGCCGATGCCGAGCCGGGCGCGGCGATACATGGGCAGGGCGGTGATGTCCTGACCGTCCAGCATGATATAGCCGGAATCAGCGCTGATCAGGCCTGTGATGATATAAAACGAGGTCGTTTTGCCGGCGCCGTTAGGGCCGAGCAAGGCAACGGCTTCGCCGCGCTTGATTGACACGCTGACATCGCGCAGCACCGGGCGCTTTTTATAGCTTTTGGATAAATGCTGGGCGACAAGTCCTGTCGGGACGCTTTTCAGGCGTGGGTGTTTCATAACTTTAATCATGCCTTACTCCTGAGGGGCTGGCAAAACTTTATATGGATAAATATATTGCGAGTCACCCTAAAAATCCCTCACTGGCCGAGAAGGCGGGGCTGGTACTGACGGGGCTGGCTGTTGGATTTTGGCGCGGCCGGCGGCTCACTTGTGACTTGTGGCTGATCGCCTTTTGCGGCGTCTTTGCTGCTGGGGTAAAATACACCGCGCACACGTCCGTCTTCGCCCTGACCGCCATGCATTTTGCTGATATTGGTGGTCAAATTTACTTCGGCGCGCTCGCCTTCAAGAATATTGGGGCCGCGTCGAATGGTCACGTCACCGAAAATCTCTGCTGTATTGGTCGCAGCGACATATTCACCGCGCTTGCCGGTCAGGGTTTCTGTCGGGGTAGTGATGATGACATTGCCTTCAGCGTTCAGGCTTTTTATTTCGCGGTTACCTGTCTTGGTTTCTGTGAAAATGGCGGTTACTTTGTCGGCATCCAGCGTGTCTTGACCGCGCAAGACTTTGGCGCTGCCGATTGCGCTCAAGCGCCCGTCTGTTACCCAATATTCAAAACTATCGCGGGCTGTGACCATTTGGTCGGGTGATGTCAGGCGTAGATTACTTCCGGTCATCACGGCAACGCCGTTATCGACGTCATATACGGCCCTGCCGCCGGTTGCGGTGTTGCCCTGCGATATGATTTTGACATTGCCGTTTGCGGTCAGACGATATATCTCGAAAGCAGATGCTTTGGTTTCCCGGTAGTCGGCGGTCAACGTGTCAGCCATAATCGTAACATCGCCCTGTTTGGCGACAACGTCGCCTTTTGCGACATATTGTAAATCGTTGCGATGCCATTCCAGTGTTTGCTTTGCAGTGATTTCAAGCGGTGCGTCGCTGTGCGGGTTTGCCGCTTTTTGCGCATGGGCAAGCGGGGGCAGGCCGCAGGCAAGAAAGAGCAGGCCGATGATGATAGGGAGTATTCGTGTTTTTGTCATGGTGCGTATGATTTCTGCCATTATTCGATCCCTGTAATCGAGCGATTCAGAACGAGTCTTACGGGGCCTGTAAAAATAAGCTGGCTGGCATCGGCGTGCGCTTTCATGCCTGTTGCCTCCAGCGTGCCTGCAGGGCCTTGCCCGTATATGTCGGTGTCGGACCAGGCTTCACGATCTTTCAGATTTACCAGCAATTTTTCGGTTTTCATCTCATAGCCCTGATCGTGAAACAGTTTGACCTTGCCTTCAAGGAGCAGCCGCTCCGTATCCTGACGATATTCGCCGTGATTTGCTTCGGCGGCAAGCCATGTGCCGTCCGTCATTGTGACATCGGCCATCGGGCTGTCCAGCAAGATGACCGAAGGGTCGTTTGCGCTCTGAACAGCGCGCGAAGCTGTGATGGTAAAGGGCTGGCTTTTTTCATCCGTGCTTTCAAAGCGGGGGTTGAGCAACTCGTTTTTGCCTACGGTTTGCGGCACAGCGGCCTTGTCGGGAATGGGGGCGAGTGTTTCCTGGATGCGTGCCCAGGAGAGAAGGAGCCCGACAATCCCGATAGCGACCAGCGGTAATGCAAGTCGCAAAAAGCGAACAATGTAGCTATAGGTTTTGCTTTGCTGTTGCAGGTGATGATCGGTCTGGCCAAGCTGCGAAAATCTTTTTGGGGAATCGTTCATGCGTCACCGCTACAGGCCATTACCGTCATGCCCTCAGGCGATTCCTGCTTGCAGACAGTCCTGCAGGCGGATCATGCCGACCAGCGCGCCGTCATTATCGGTGACGATCAGGCTGGTGAGGTAGTGTCCGGGGGTTTTGGTCATGACGTTCATTGCCTCGACGGCCAGCGCGTCCTGCCGGATGGTTTTGGGACCGACACTCATGATGTCAGTGACTGTTTTTTCCATCAGGTTGGGGCTCATATGGCGCTTGAGGTCGCCGTCAGTGATAATACCCTGAAGCTGCTTTTCATCATTGATAATCAGAACGGCGCCGAGATTTTTTTCGCTCAGGACAATAATCGCTTCGCCCATTTGCGCTTGTTCCGTGACCAACGGCAGGTCGTCATATCCGTGCATGATATCGGATACTTTTTGCAGTTTCTGGCCGAGCTTGCCGCCCGGATGAAATACCTTGAACTGTTCCTCGGTCAGTCCCATGCGCTCTACAAGCGCAACGGCCAGCGCGTCGCCGAGTGCGATCATCATTGTCGTCGATGTCGTCGGGGCAAGGCCGTTCGGGCAGGCTTCGGCGGCTTTTGGCAGCAGCAGGACAATATCGGCATGGCGGGCAAGTGCGCTGTCTTTGTTGCTGGTCATACCGATCAGGGTAATGCCAAAGCGCCGCGTGTAATGGATCAGGTCGGACAGTTCGGAATTTTCGCCGGAATTGGACAGCATCAAAACGATGTCGTTTTCCGTGACCATACCAAGGTCGCCGTGGCTGGCTTCGCCGGGGTGAACGAAATAGGACGGCGTGCCGGTCGAGGCGAATGTGGCTGCCAGTTTGCGGGCGACGTGGCCGCTTTTGCCGATGCCGGCGATAATCAGGCGGCCGGTGCGGCCACTGGATTTCATGGCCTGGATGGCCTCGACCGCTTCAGCAAATGCGCCGTCCAGCGCGCTTGCGAGTGCCTGCAGTCCGGCAATTTCGGCATCAAGGACGCGGCGGCCGGTTAAAACGTCGCTATTGCTGCTGAAATCGTCGTTTGTGGATGTACGTGTCTGGTTCAAAACTTTATCCGCGGCCATTTTCTCGTCACTGTACGTATAATAAATTCGTTTGCTTTATCGCACAAAATGGCTGGAAAAGCGAGAAAGGAATTAGGGGGTAAGGGGCGCGCCCCTAATGATTGAAATCAGTGATGCGCGAAAATGTCCGTATCGGGCCAGCCGGCGAGGTCAAGCGCGGCACGGGTCTGGATAAAGTCGAAGCATTGCTGCGCCAGTTCCTTGCGGCCTTCGCGCTCCAGCATACGATCAAGTTCGGTGCGTAAGGCGTGGAGGTGAAGCACATCATTGGCGGCGTAGTTTTGCTGCTCAGGGCTTAGCTCGGCTGCGCCCCAGTCAGAGGATTGCTGCTGCTTGCTCAGCTCGATGCCGATCAGTTCGCGGCAGAGCTCTTTGAGCGAGTGGCGGTCGGTGTAGGTGCGGGCCAGCATCGAGGCGATTCTGGTGCAATAAAGCGGGTTGCACTCAACGCCGAGATATTCCTTGATGATCGAAACGTCAAAGCGGGCAAAATGAAACAGTTTGGTTACGTTTTTGTCGCTGAGCAGTTTTTTAAGGTTGGGGGCGTCATATGCGCCGGGCGCGAATTTGACAAGGTGTGCGGTGCCGTCGCCGCCTGAAAGCTGGACAAGGCAGAGCCGGTCGCGCTTGTTGTTTAAACCCATTGCCTCAGTATCAACGGCAATGGTGTCGCCAAGGTTTATGTTTTCAGGAAGGTCGCCGTGATGCAGTGTGATGGTCATTAGTCTGGCGCTTTCGGTTGTTCGGACGGATGGCGTGCCATGCGTAGCAGTTCCGTACGCCCCGCTTCGCCAAGGCTACGCAGGGCATGCCTCTCGTAAACGCCCGCCAAAGGCGTGCTACTGCGAAGCATGGTGCCCAGGAGAGGACTCGAACCTCCACTCCCCGAAGAGAACTAGCACCTGAAGCTAGCGCGTCTACCAATTCCGCCACCTGGGCAAGGTGATAACAGGTATCCAATATAACAAGCCCACGTATCTAACTTACCATTGTAAAAAAGTCAAACACGATTACACTGTTGGGGCATAAGTTTTTTTTATTCGAAAAAAAACTTTTATCGCGTTTTTGTTAACTGTCTGTTGGCACACTCATTTTATGATATAAAATGAACTTCGGTGCCGAGCTTATTTTTGACATTTTGAAAGAGTCGTCTTTATGAAGATCCTTGTTATTGACCGCGATACCCTCTCGACGCAGCTTGTAAAGTCCAGGCTGGAGGCCAAGGGTAATACGTTAATTGAAGAGCCAGTTAAAAATAACGCTCTGGAGCGATTGGAGAAGGAAGAGTTTGATACGATTCTTTTTGACCCGGCTCCTTTGAATAATGCGCGTCCGATTGTGCTTGGTATTCGCCGCGCTGTACGAAATTATCCCTATATTGTGCTGATGTCGCAGGATATGAGTCTGGATGACGCGATTCGCTCCGGTGCGAACGAAGTTTTAATCAAGCCGCTTGATGCCGGTAAATTTGACGGCCTCATTAAAAATGCGGAGCGTATGACCAATCTTATTACCCGGATCGGTGATGAGCGCGAGGATTTCCCGAGTGCCGGCGGGGTTATTTCAAAATCCGCTTTTAACCAGCTCTTTCTCTCGGCGCTCGATCGTGCAGACCGTTATGGCGAACGTTCGTATCTGGTGTTTATCGGGATTAAGAATTACAAGGAAATCCTTGATATGGACGGGCCGCATGCGGCTTCTTATTCTACTGCAAAACTGTCACAGTATCTGGTGCGCCTGCGCAGGCAGAGTGACATTATCGCCCAGACCGGAAAGAGTGAATATTGCCTGATGCTGCAACGGCCGCAATATGAAACGGAACCGCTTGAAGCGGCCAGTCGTTTTGCCGAAGCACTTGCGCAGCTTGATGATATTGCCTCTAGCGACCGGGCAACGGTTGATGTTCATGTGACGTTGCTTGATTTGCCGGTCGGTACCAAGCACGTCGAACATATTATTCGTTTTGACAAGCAGGGTGCGCAGCGGGTTAACTCCTAACCCCTTCATTCTTTTTAAGCTTTAATGTCTTAGCGCTGGCCAGCAGGCCCGTGCTCTTATATAATAAGCGTAACTGTGTTCTATTTTTCCTTCTCCTCATCCTGGGGATATGATGTTCCGTCTTCGACCGATCTTACTGCTGACAGCCGGATTCTGGCTTTTTTCCGCGCCGGTGCATATTGCCGCGGCGGCGAGC
>CBDUPU010000058.1:0-11675 GCA_965369185.1 uncultured Rhodospirillales bacterium | reverse complement strand
GCGCGGCGGGTAATGCCGGTGCCCTGGACGGGATTCCGCTGGCGATCAAGGATCTGTTCTGTACCAAAGGCGTCCAGACAACGGCATCCAGCCACATTCTCGAGGGCTTTGTTCCGCCGTATGAATCGACCGTTACCGCCAATTTGTTCCGTGACGGCGCGGTAATGCTCGGCAAGACGGCCCTTGATGAATTTGCGATGGGCTCTTCCAATACCACCAGCTATTTTGGAAATGTTATCAACCCATGGCGCAAAACCGGCGACTCTGCAACAGATCTCGTTCCCGGCGGTTCGTCCGGCGGCTCGGCATCTGCGTTGGCGGCACGGCTTTGCATGGGCGCCACCGGCACCGACACGGGCGGCTCTATCCGTCAGCCGGCTGCTTTCTGCGGTATCACCGGCATTAAACCGACTTACGGGCGCTGCTCGCGCTGGGGTATTGTATCATTTGCAAGCTCCCTCGATCAGGCGGGGATTTTTGGCCGTTCGGTCGAAGATACGGCGATTATGCTGAAGTCCATGAGCGGTTTTGACCCGAAGGACAGCACCTCTGCCAAACGCGAAGTGCCGGACTGGCCATCAATGCTGACCGGCGATATCAAGGGGCTGAAGGTCGGCATTCCCAAGGAATACCGCGTTGACGGCATGCCGGAAGAAGTCGAGCAGCTTTGGCAAAAAGGTATTAGCTGGCTTAAGGACGCCGGTGCCGAGATTGTCGAAGTGAGCCTGCCGCACACAAAATATGCGCTGCCGACTTATTATATTATTGCCCCGGCAGAGGCGTCATCCAACCTCGCCCGTTATGACGGGGTACGCTACGGACTACGCGTTGAAGGTGAAGATTTGATCGACACCTATGAGAAGACCCGTGCCGCCGGTTTCGGCGACGAGGTCAAGCGCCGTATCATGATCGGAACGTACGTGTTGTCTGCCGGATATTATGATGCTTATTACATCAAGGCCCAAAAAGTACGCCGCCTGATCCTTCAGGATTTTGAGAAAGCCTATGAACAGTGCGATGTACTGCTAACACCGACAGCGCCAAGCGCGGCGTTTGCCATTGGCGAGAATGAAGACGATCCGATCAAGATGTATCTGAACGACGTCTTTACCGTCCCTGCTTCACTTGCGGGACTGCCTGGCATGTCAGTGCCTGCCGGTCTTTCCAGTGAAGGGCTGCCAATGGGGCTGCAAATTATCGGTAAGGCGTGGGATGAAGAAACAGTTTTCCGCGTTGCCCGCAAGGTCGAGGAAGCCGCTAATTTCAGCGCCATGCCGGAACTTCTCGTCAGGAAAGCCGCATAATGAAGCGTTTGGGGCGGGCCTTCATCGTTATCACTTTGCTTGGTGCGTTCGCGGCGAGTTTTTCCGCGAACGCGACTCCGGTTGACAAAACCATGGCGAACAATTTCTTTGCAAGCTGCCTCAACCGTCAGGACCCGCGCATGAGTCCTGACACACAAGAAGCGATGTGTGCCTGCAACGCCGCGATGATCATGCAAAACATGACTGTCGAGGAAGTGCAAACAATGAAGGAACAGACCCAAGCCGGCCGCGATATGCTGAACAAGATGCTGCTGGAAGTTTACACACCTTGCATAAACTACCCCGTACATGATCTGGTCGAGGCAGAATGCCTGCGCAACGAAAATATAGACAAGGCAGGGATCGCCATGCCCAAAGCAGAGATCTGCGGCTGTACGGCCAAAAAAATGTCTGAATGGTTTGCGAAGGATGGCGGCGCTCTCATGCGTACAATTCTTGAGAAGCAACCCAATATCTATGACCCGATCGAACCGGTAATGAACAGCAAGGCTTTCAAGTCGCAGTCCTACAGCATTATGATCGCTTGCATGACGGACGGGAATTAAGGAGTAAGATATGCGCGCCTTCCTGTTTATAGCTGTACTTTCCATGATCGCCGCCATTGCGCTGCCGATAACATCGGCTGCCGCGCAAGGGCTTGGCCTATCGCTTAGTGACGATAACAAGAAAGAGCGTGCGGAAGCGCAAACCCAGCAATTTTACGAACAATGCATCGAACGCCCGATCATCGCCATGTCAGACACGTCCGAGCAGGCTTTTTGCGCCTGCAGCGCCGCCAACCTGCAAAAATGGCTACTCAAACCGGCAAAAGACAGCGAGACATCCAATTTTCTGGGCGCCCCGGTCAAGGAACTGGACAAGCTGACACTCTTTACACAGGTCTACGGTTCTTGCCTGTATATCCCGGCCTATGAAATGACCTATCGCGAGTGCGTTACCAATGACCGCAACGCCTATTTCATGAAATCCTCACAGGAACTGGAAATGCTTTGCCAGTGCCTCGCAGCGGGCGATGAATCCTATTTCATGCGCTTCGCCCAGCCTTATCTGGAAATGAGGGTGAATGATGGCAGGGACTTTGACGACCCCATTCATGAAATCACGAAATCTTCCGACTTTAATAGCGCGCATTTTGCGCTGGAAACAAACTGTCACCAAGACATTAGACGAGCCCGAGGGAAATAAAACATGGCACAATTAATTCAAGGCGAAACCGGCGAGTGGGAAATTGTTATCGGCATGGAAGTCCATGCACAGGTAACGGCCCAGTCAAAACTGTTTTCGGGGGCATCAACCGAGTTCGGTGCCGCACCAAACAGCCAGGTCAGTCTGGTTGACGCCGCAATGCCGGGCATGCTCCCTGTGCTTAATGATAAATGCGTCGAGCAGGCCGTACGTACAGGCCTTGGGCTAAACGCCAAAGTGAACCACTATTCGGTTTTCGAGCGTAAGAACTATTTCTACCCTGACCTGCCGCAGGGCTACCAGATTTCGCAGTTCCTGCATCCGATTATCGGTGAAGGCGAGATCGAGATTGACCTGCCGGACGGTTCGGTCAAAAAAATCGGGATTACCCGTCTGCACCTTGAGCAAGATGCCGGCAAATCGCTGCACGACCAGCATCCGGCGAAATCCTTTGTGGATTTGAACCGCTCCGGCTGCGCCCTGATGGAAATTGTCTCCGAGCCCGACATTCGCGGGCCGGAGGAAGCAACAGCCTATCTTTCAAAGCTGCGGATGATTTTGCAGTATCTCGGCACTTGTAACGGGAACATGGAAGAAGGCTCTATGCGCGCAGACGTCAACGTTTCCGTACGCAAACCGGGTGACGGGCTGGGTACGCGCTGTGAAATCAAGAACGTCAACTCGGTCAAGGCCGTGCAAATGGCGATTGATTACGAGGCGCGCCGCCAGATCGATCTTATTGAAGATGGCGGCGAGGTCGTGCAGGAAACCCGCCTTTGGGATCCGGGCAAGGGCGAGACCCGCTCCATGCGTTCCAAAGAAGAAGCGCATGATTACCGCTATTTCCCCGACCCTGACCTGCTGCCGCTGGAGCTTGACGGTAACTGGGTCGAGCAGATCAAACAAACACTGCCGGAACTGCCGGACGAAAAAAAGCACCGCTTTATGGCCTCGTTCGGCCTTGGGGCCTATGATGCGAGCGTTTTGATTGCCGAGCGTCCGCGTGCAGACTATTTCGAGACCGTAGCCAATGACCGCGAGCCCAAGCTGGCCGCGAACTGGGTTATTAATGAGCTGCTCGGCGCCCTTAACAAAAACGGCAAGGGCATCACCGAATCGCCCATTACAGCAGACCAGCTTGGCGGCCTGATCGATTTGATCGCCGACAACACGATTTCCGGCAAAATCGCAAAAGACGTTTTTGCCGAGATGTACGAGTCCGGCAAGGACGCGGCGACCATCGTCGAAGAAAAAGGCCTGAAACAGGTTACGGATGTCGGCGCCATTGAAAAGATCGTTGATGAGGTCATAGCCGAGAATCCGGATAACGTCGCAGCCTATAAAGGCGGTAAGGACAAGCTGTTCGGCTTTTTTGTAGGTCAGGTCATGAAAAAGTCTGCCGGCAAGGCTAACCCGTCCGTCGTAAATGACCTGCTGAAACAAAAGCTGTCCTGATACGCTAAAAGAACAAGGACACAAAGCAAGGGCGGCGCCAAAAAAGGCAGCCGCCCTTTTGTTATTGTTCTGATTTCGGCACTGTTCTTATGGCTACGCTTTTAGTATCCTTACAGGCTGATAATTCATGCGAACGGCCATCCGCGCGGAAAGGAACCTCCAATGTCTACAAATAAAATCAATCGCGGCGAGGAAATGCTTCTTGATCTGAAAGATAGCGCACGGCGGCGTATCCTTTGTGGCTTGCGCTGGGACCCTATGCAGGCAGCCTCCAAAGGCAGCGAGGCCACCAACCGAGAGATCGCGGCAAGAGGCGGCATGACGACTGCGCACGATCTGGATCTGCTTTGTCTCACCTTTGACAAGTATGGTCGTTTTATTGAGGGCGTAACCGGTGAAGAAGGCCATCGCACTGGCGACTCCGGGAATATTTACCATACCGGTGATGTTATTGACGGTGCAGATTCCCTTGATGATGAACAAATTTCGCTCGAACTGTTCAATATGTCCAGCAAGGTCGATCAGGTCTTTTTTATTGCCGAGGTGCAAAGCGCCCATAAATTCGGGGAAGTCGCCAGTCCGGAAATCCGCATTGCCAACGCTGCTGATGACCACGATTTTGCGCAGTCCTTCCTTGGCCGCGGTGACGGTGCCCAGGCTGATGCCTATGTCTTTGGCCGTATTCGCCGCCATCCGCAAGGCTGGACATTCCGCTATATCGGGGAATATCTGGACGGCTCGCAAGTCAAAGACTGGGCAGAAGCGCTTTCTTATCACATCGAAGCCGAAAAAGGCACTGACGCCACCGGTAAGAAGCGCCCCCCTGCCCCCGGCAAAGGCCAGACAGTAAAACTTCATTATTCTCTCGAAGCTCGCCAGCGCGTTGTCTGCGGTCTGAACTGGGACCCGGCAGACGAAGATCCCGGTACGGCTGAAAGGCTTAAAAACCTCGGCAAGAACGTTGATACATTCGACCTTGATCTTGCTTGCGTCATGTACGACGCGGAAGGTGAAGCTGTTGACGGCGTATCGGCACAGGCAAGCGAGACTGTCGATTCTTCCGGAAAGGTCTATCATTCTGGCGACGATACAAGCGGCGAAGGCGATAACGTTGATGACGAGGCGATCTCGGTCGAGCTCAAAGACCTTCCTGCCTATATTCACCACATCGTTTTTCTGAGCGAAATCCAAAGCCTGCACACATTCGATGAGGTGTTTAACCCCAGTATGAGAATCGCTGATGGCAAATCTAACGAAGACCAGCTTGAAGCGCCGCTGCAAGGGCCAAATTCCGAGGGGAAAAATGCCTATGTTTTCGCCCGCATGTCACGCGCGGAGGAAGGCTGGAACCTGACTTTCATTGACGAGTTTTGCCGCGGTGAAGAAATAGAGGACTGGATTGAACATTTGAAGCGCTATTTAGGTTGATCTTGCCGCTTAGTTTTGGTAACTCATACGTTCAAGTGTTGGAGACGTGGCCGAGCGGCTGAAGGCAACGGTTTGCTAAATCGTCATACGGATCATACCGTATCGAGGGTTCGAATCCCTCCGTCTCCGCCACTTGCTTCCAAATTCCCCGACAATATCAAAAATAAAAAGAGCGCAGCCCGCCTTGCTGGCTGCGGTAAAATCTTGCGATTGCTTACAGTTGGCCTTTTTCCAAGTCCACGCGGCTGAAAAGCTGCGGCAGGAGCCAAGAATACGGCTATTTTTCAAAATACAGGTTTCCTTCTGCGCATCTTCTGTTTAATAGTGTCCTCTAATATTTCAAGATGAACCTGCCCTGGAAAATGACATGATTACAGTTGTGGTGCCTGTGTATAATGAAGAAGGCAATCTCGAGCCGTTGCTGAGAGAGATTGCGGCGACGGCGACCAAGGTGCCGATCAGTGAAATCATTTATGTTGATGACGCCAGCACCGATGGCACTTTGCAAGTCCTGAAGTCCCTAAAAGGGGAATTCCCTATGCTGAGAATCCTTAGACACAAGCGACAGTCCGGCCAGTCTGCCGGGCTATGGACGGGGATTAAAGCTGCGAGTTATGACCTGGTCGTGACACTTGATGGCGATGGCCAGAATGACCCTGCGGACATCGAGCTCCTTTATGCGGCCTACCAACAAAACACCGGTAAGGACGCGTCTGCGATTATGGTTCTGGGCGAACGCAAAGAGCGTAACGACACCTTAATCAGGCGCTTATCCTCAAGGTTGGCAAACGGTATTCGGGCGAAGATACTCAATGACCAGACAAAGGACACAGGTTGTTCACTCAAGCTGTTTAGCCGTCAGGACTATCTGAATCTCCCTTATTTCGATCACATGCACCGTTTCCTGCCGGCGCTGATGCTGCGTGACGGCGTAAAGCTCATTCATGTCGGTGTTTCGCACCGCCCGCGCGTTCATGGCCAATCAAAATACGGCACTCTTGACCGTGCGCTCGTAGGGATCAGCGATATACGGGGCGTGCTCTGGCTGACAAAACGTGCGCGGCGCGCCCACGAAGTATATGAAGAGCTGAATTAAAGGAGCTGCTATGTCTTTCTCACTGCCATTCCTGACTGTGGAACAAACCTGGCTTTGTATCGGGCTGGCCGGGCAAGGGCTTTTCTTTATGCGTTTTTTCATTCAGTGGCTTGCTACTGAAAAGGCGCGGCAAAGCGTTATCCCTACGGCGTTCTGGTATTTTTCTCTTGCGGGCGGATTAACCCTGCTGACTTACGCAATCTACCGTCAGGACCCTGTGTTTATCATCGGACAAAGCACCGGGCTTTTTATCTATCTTCGGAATTTGTACTTTGTACTTGGACGCGACAAGAAAGACGAAATCAGCGCTAAATCCTCCGGCGCGCCGAGCTGAAAAGAAAAATTATGACTAAAGCCCCCTGCAGCAGCAAGCACGGTTCCCTGTGCAGCATAGCCTTGCCGGTCATTCTGATGTTGGCATTGTACCTGACAGCAATGTTTTGCAGGCCGCTTATGCCTGTCGACGAGACACGCTATATGACCGTGGCCTGGGAAATGTATTTGCGGCAGGACTGGCTTGCGCCGTTAACGCTGAATGCAGAACCATATCATCACAAGCCCCCTTTTCTATTCTGGATGATCAATTTTTTCTGGGCGATTTTCGGGGTTAGCCGCTGGGCCGGAGCGCTTGTCCCCTTGATCGCAACACTGACAGTCGCGTTCCTGACACAGGCGCTGGCACGGAAGCTGTTTCCCGATATGGCGAAGAATAAAGAATTCAGCGCGATACCGCTTCTGATTATCGGCAGTGTGCCTTTTCTGATTTACGGCACACTGATCATGTTCGACGTCACCCTGACCGTCTTTGTGCTACTTGCCCTGCTGACCATGCTTAACTATGCAGAAAAAAGACGGCCTGCTTACATATTGCTTATGGCTTTGGCACTAGGCTTCGGGGTCCTGACCAAAGGCCCCGTTACATGGCTGTACGTCCTGTTTCCTGTCCTGCTGATGCCTTTTTGGAGCACAAACAATGGCGGACGCGGTTCATGGTACGGCGGCTGCGCGGCTGCATATATTTTGTCACTTGTCCCGGTTTTGTGCTGGCTCATCCCGATGCTGAGCCAATCCAGCGATGATTTCGCGTTTACGCTGCTGTGGGAACAAACAGCGGGCAGAATTGCCGGTGCGCAAGGTGACACGAACACCCATGACAGGCCGTTTTGGTTTTACCTGCCCCTGATGCCGGTTTTATTCCTGCCATGGCTGTTATTCCCTTCATTCTGGGGCGGCCTTAAAACCATTCAAAAGCGCATAGAAACAGACCAAGGCATACGCTTTCTAATATCACTGCTTGTGCCGACTTTTATTGTGTTCTCTCTGATTGGCGGCAAACAGCCGCATTATATGGTGCCACTTGTTCCCGGGGCGCTAATTCTTACATTCGCAATCTCCCGTATGCAGACACGGCATATTATACGTACAACGAGTGTTATGGTTCTGCTGTTTGTTGGCGGCCAGATAATTGCCTCGAACAGCTTTCTACACCGTTACGACCTGCAGGAAATTGCAAACCATGTAAAAGAAAACGAGCACCATGACTGGGCGTATATTCAGAACTATCACGGGGAACTGAATTTTCTCGGACGTTTAGAGACACCGCTGGAAGAACATGATTTTCTTTCTATCGATGCGTGGTTTGCAGAGCATCCGGACGGCATGGTCGTTATTCGTTACAGGCGCCCGGAAGAAGTCGCAAAGTACCATGCAATATTCACCATGCCCTATCGGGGCAAGGATATGGGCATTTTCGCGCTGAGCAAGCCTCAATAGGCCTTGATAGGCTTTAGACGCGGCCTCCTTTTTTAATTTTTGGGAACTTCAAAGCGCCTCCTGTCATTTGCGCAGCGTCTTGACAGCGACAAGGAGAGGAAAATGCCCAAGAACACAGAAAATAAAAACCGCAGCAGCGCCTCTAGTAAAAAAGGCCGTAACCAGCAGGGCCAGTTCACTGAGGGTGGAGAAGCCGCACGCGATGCCGGCCGCAAGGGCGGACGCAAGACCTCATAGTTTTTAATCCATTCCAGCAAGAGAAAGGCCGCTTCGTTTTTTTTGAGGCGACCTTTCCTCTTGGTCGGGAACTTTTGCCTTTATCTGCAAGTTTGATGCAAGACGCCACCTGACTGAGATCAGCGTCAGACGGCGAGAATATAGACGCAGCGCAGAACCAACAGAAAGTTATAAATCTTGAAAAACGTACAATTGAGAGCAAGCATACAATTAACCTCGTTCAGTTTGAGGAATTGGAACATGTCCATACGGCCAAGCTTAAAAGGCCCTACTGCCTTGGCGCGCATGGAACCAGCGTCAGAAATAATTCTGCCTGACGGCGCGCCTTCCTCTCTTGCGAGCTACGATAATGAGTAAAGGCCGGCAATATGCAGAATAACAAAGACACAGATCCAGATCCGGTAGATGAAAGCTCAGACGAGTCATTTCCAGCGAGCGACCCGCCCTCATTTACCAAGTCCACAGCCCGCCCGGTGTTTGACAGGAATAAAACGGACAAGAACCGTAAAAAATAGCGATGCGTAAAAAACAGATTTTTTGCTGGGACGTGGATGGGGTGCTCATCCAACATGATCCGTACGCGCCGGAAAATGACTGGCGCAAGGAGTTAATGGCCTACGGCCTGCTCGATCAATGGGAAGGGTTCCAGAAATCACAAGCATGGTTTGCATGTTTGCAAGATTGCCACATTGATACCGTATCAGCACTGGCCGGTTATCTAGGAGAACATGGGGGCAAGCCGGACAATGCTGCCCGTATGGTCAGAATCTGGCTTAGCGGCAATGTTGAAAGCGATCCTGTAGCGCTAGACCTGCTTAAACAAATCCGCGCCTTTGGCTATGAAAGCGTGATTATTTCCAATCAGGAAGGGCTGCGGGCGGCATGGCTGGACGACTGGCTGGCTGAAAACGGCCTGAAAGATATTCATCGCTTCATCAGCTGCCGCATTGGCGCCATCAAACCCAATCCTGATTTTTTTCACGCCATACAGGTCGCAATGGGATGCGAAGCGTCTCAGCTCTATCTCTTTGACGATAAACAGGAAAACATCAACGCTGCCCTATCGGAAGGCTGGAGCGGACAACTTGTACGCCACGACACGCCGCTTATATCCCCCCTCGCTGCCTGAGGGCAGGAACAACAAGCCCCCTTTCTACGTTGGTGCGTTGCACCGGTTTGACTCCGGCTAGCATGTAAAGGAGGGTAAAATGTCCCGCATCATATGCGTTTCCAACCGCGTGTCACTGCCAGATCCAAAGACAGGCGAAATCAAGGCCGGGGGACTTGCCGTAGGCGTGAAAGCCGCGCTGGAAAGTCAGGGCGGCGGGATCTGGTTTGGCTGGAACGGTGAAATAGAAGCCGGCAAGCCCCGAAGCCTTGCCCCGCCCCGCAAGTTACAACAACGCGGGATCACTTTCCTGACAATATCGCTGGGACAGGCTGAGTATGACGATTATTACAAGGCCATGTCTAACAGCACTTTATGGCCGTTCATGCATGAGCTGGATGACCATATAGAAGAGAACACAGAAGCCTATCTGACCTACCACGCAGTAAACGAGCGCTTTGCCAGAGAATTGGTCGCTTTTATACGGCCCGATGATGTGATCTGGGTACATGATTACCACTTAATGCCTTTAGGCGCGTGCCTTAGGCGCCTAGGTGTCGGGAACAGAATACTGTATTTTCACCATATTCCGATACCGGCACGCAGCTTTGTCTTTAGCGCAGAAGTTCCTGCATCGTTGAAAAAACAGTACCGGGAATTGACACAGAGTCTTTTTGCGTACGATCAGGTCGGCTTTCAGTCGCTGATTGATCTGGGAAACCTGATCAGTTACAAGCGCCTGCAAACAGAATTGCCGCAACGTTTTGAGACGCTGACACTCGGCAATGGATCACGAAACACATATTTCGGCGCTTTCCCAATCAGCATAGAGACAGAGGAGCTGGAGAGAAAGACCCTTGCTGCCGAGAATTGCCCAACGGTTCGTAATATCCGGAAGCAGCTCGGAGGCTGCCGTCTTATTATCGGGGCAGAACGGCTGGACTACACGAAGGGGCTGACGTACAGGATCAAAGGAATTTCAAAACTGTTGTCCCTGTATCCGGAATATCGTGAACATATTCGTTATTGGCAGATTGCCCCGCTGACCAGAGAAGATTTGAAAGAGTATCGCGAGACCATCGCCAACACCCGCAGCATAGTCGAAAAAATCGACAACCGCTTTGGCAATGCGCATTGGCATCCCGTTGAATATAGCGAAAAATCGGTACCGCGTGATGATTTGATAGGCTGTTTCCGTCTTGCCGATGTCGGGCTGGTGACACCGCTGATTGACGGACAGAACCTCGTTGCAAAGGAATATATTGCTGCGCAAGACCCCGATAATCCGGGTGTACTGGTGCTTAGCAAGAATGCCGGAGCTGCGGAGGAGCTTGGCGAGCTTGGGACAATTCTGGTGGACCCTTACGCCCCTGAAGATATCGCACGTAAACTGAACCGCGCCCTGAAGATGCCGCTAAAAGAACGGCAGGAACTGCATCAGGCGGCGCTTCAATATTTGCGCACAAACGATATCAGGCATTGGGCGAAGATGTTTTTGAGAGAGCCGGAAAGCGCACTATCGGACGATGCATACCGTGCGACTGGAACCAGGCCCTTTATAGCAGCAGCCCCTTACCGCTAGCCCGGCCACGCGGGCGCGCAGGAACTTTCATTTCGCTGGCTTGTTCGCCTAATACCTCCCTCACCCAAGCAGGAAGAAAGGAACGACAATGAAAATACAAACGCTTGAAGATCTTTTTAAGGATCAGCTCTTTGACATTTATAACGCTGAGAAACAGATTACCAAGGCCTTGGAAAACATGGTTAAAAAAGCGTCCGATCGAAATGTTGCCGCAGCGTTCAGAGCGCATCTGGATGAGACACGCGAACAAGTCACACGTCTGGAGAAAGTTTGCGAAATGCTCGACTGGAAAATCCAGCCTGAAAAATGTGAAGCTATGGAAGGCATTTTGCGCGAAGCCAATAAGCTTATCGATAATTGCGAAAGCAATGCCGTGTGCGATGCGACCATGATCACCGCCGCCCAGAAAGTCGAACATTACGAAATCGCCACTTACGGAACGCTATGCGCGCTGGCCAAAGTGCTGGGCCATGACGATGTGGAAAG
>CBDUPU010000057.1:0-11752 GCA_965369185.1 uncultured Rhodospirillales bacterium | reverse complement strand
TCCTGTTGCGCTGGTTTCGTTCCGCGGGATCGCCGGTTTGCGCAGTGAATTTATTACGCATTCAACCAGTGCGGCATTGAAAATCGGCAGCGCCGCGTTGCAGGACATTGATGCGGTGCGCTTGGGCGAGGCGAAGAAAATGGCGCAGCACGCCGTATGGAGCATGGCCGCAACCGGCAAGCCTGATCGTAATGATCATGATGTGCGCCGCCCACACCCGTCGGCAATGTATGGGGCTGCTCGTATTCTTTATGATAGCGGTTATTTTGACCGCACCCCGCTGCAAAAGCGCTATGTGCGCACTTTCCTTGATGGTGCGGAGCGTTTCTATCCGAGCTACTTTAAGGTAAGGGCGTATCGTCGCTAGGCGGGCGCTTTTGCCGTTTTCGGCGCGCATCCGTGATAAAAATCCCGATATATTACTGGTTCTTATTGTCTTTTTTTCTGTCCGCCCCTTACAATAAAAGGGTCTGAAAGCGGCGGGAATAATTGATGCGTTCTATTTTTACAAGTCTGTATCTGGCGGCGGCCTTAGGTTTTGCGCTCTGTGTGCCGGGACATGCCGCGGCGCAAGGTGAGGGCGCGGCGTTGACAGCGGCGCAGGGTGCTTTTGCGGATGCCTATATACAGGCCACGCGCCAGCAGGACATGCAGGTGTTTTGGGACATGGTTCATCCGGCATCGCAGTCCTGTGTCAGCAAGGATTATCGCGAACTTGTCGAGGTTGAGAAATATCAGACCCTTATGGATAAGCCGATTGGTGAGGCATATACGCTTCAGGCAATTTCAGTCGATCGCGAACAGGTCATGTCATATTATCAGGATCTTTACGGCAAAAAGGTCATGGTGCCTGTTGTGCCGCCTGTTGCCATTGCCGTTTTTTATGAGCGGGAGCGCGGACTGTGCAAGCCAAAGATGGAAAGGCGCTTTATCTTTGTTGCACCTGATAATAAAGGACGCTGGTACGAAGTTTTGCCCTGTCCGAAAAAGCTGAAACATACGGCAGAACGATACAGGATGAAGCAGCTTGCGCAGGACGCTTCCTATACGTTTTTTTCGGTGACGGTGTCCCCGGAAGAGCGCGAGGAGATGAAGGCGATTATATTGCGCAATAACGAGCCTGATTATGTCGCAGCAAAATTATCGGAAAGAAGGGGCGTGCAGCAGGAACTGGCGGCGCGGCTGGTCGATGAGATCTGTATGACGGCTGCAAAAGAGGCTGAAGCGTCCCGTTAATTCCTGAATGAAATCCATATAAAAAACGCGACCCGGTAAGGGGTCGCGCCTGAAGTCGGTAAAAACCGGAATAAATTAAGCAGCTTCTTGCAGGTTTGCAGCGCTGGTTTTGCCTTTTTTCGGGTCTTTTTGCAGCTCGTAGCTGATTTTCTGACCTTCGCGCAGGGAGCGCATGCCGGCTTTTTCAACGGCGCTGATGTGTACGAACACATCTGCAGAACCATCTTCAGGCTCGATAAAGCCATAACCTTTTTGATCGCTGAACCATTTTACTGTACCGGTCGCCATGATATTTCTCCTTTGCAAATCACGGTATAACACCGGCTGCAACCGCGCAGCCGGCTTTTTTCGTCTGATAGCGGCTTGTGCCTTACCTTTGCTCAAACCGAACTTTTGAAAGGGAAATTTCTGGCCCGTTGGTCTTGATATAAAATAGGCCGTCTTCAAAAAGGTCGTGTCGTTGTATTTAGGTGTCTCAATCAAACTTAGCGACCATTACGCATGGTTTTGGTGTGATCGTCAACAAAATAGTGTGGATAAGCTGTGCAGCGCCTTAAAATAAAACAATTTTTTGGTGTTACGGGAACGGGCTGTCAACTAAAGTCCTGCCGCCCGGCAGCAGGTGATGCTCGGACAGCATTGCTTTGAGATCGTCGCAGCTTTTTGTGCCTAATTGCAGCGCGGCGTCCTGGGCAATGTCGTTCATGCGTTCCAGTGACACTGCTTGTAGATGTTCGTTCAGAATTCTCTCGCTGATAAAGGTCGCTTTGTTTTTTAGTTGCTCCAGTTCCCTGGCCAAGGCGTGCTTGCGCGTCTTTTTAAGCTCCTTTACGCGGTCGAATGCGGCTTGATATTCTGCGCTTTTTGCGCGGATTTCATTGTTAAAATCAATGCATTCTTTCAGCACGCTGGCCATGGTGATGACCTCGACATCCAGCTCAAGCATTTCGCGTTCTTTCCTATCGAGAGTGTCGAGATAGGCGATCTGCTCTATGTTCAGCTTTTTGCGGGCTTCCTGATAAGCGGAATCGATGCGCACCAGCAGGTCGTAATGGTCTGGTTTTTCGTTGGGGCCAAATACATCACCGCTGTTGCACACAAGGTTTTCGGCCGCGTTTTCATCTTGCGCGTAGGCTGTAAAAGCGGGCGTTGCCAGCAGGCAGATCACGGCGATAAGCAAGAGGAGGTTTTTAGTCATCATAAAATATAGTCCCAGCTTGGCTGCGAAAAGTAAAGTGCGGCGCGCATATGGCATCATCTTGATTATGGACTCTTGGCGTAGCGTTACGGCTAGGTTATACTCGCTTTGACGGCATCTCTCGCCGCTCTTCCTTTTCCCGGTTCAGGGATTGTTCAAGTCAGGATAACATCGATGAAAAAGTTTCTCTTACTGGGTGCTGTGTTGCCGGCAATGTTTTTGGCCGGGTGCGGTGATGAATGGGACTCGAAGCTCTATGACGGCTTTCCTTATGGTAACGCCCGTACGGCCGGCCATGGCATTGCTTACGTCCGAGCCAATATGATGCCGGAGAAGGGGCCTAATCTTGAAGCGTCTTCGCCGCTCTATGATATTTATAATACGCCGGAGCCGCCGCCGCTAAAAGAAGTGCCGCTGGTTGAGGAAGATACCAGCGCCGCTGAAGCGCTGATTAACAGCGGCGAAAAGTTTTTCCGCGATATGCAGCGTAAATAAGAAAGATCAGTCGTTGTAATGGTAGCGGGTTTCGCCGGGAGCACGTTCTTTCGGCTTGAACCTGTTTTCATCGCTGTCACCGGCGGCTGGTTCCACAGAAGCAAGTTCCAGCGGCCCGATGCAGGAGCGGGCATTATAGATGCCGGTCATAAAGCTGCGGCGTTGCTGCGCGATTTCTTCCAGCTTGAAAGCATCTTCGCCGCGCTCTTCCGTCGCCTCGCCGACAATATAGCCTGCTGCCATAATGCCGATTGCGCCGCCGAGTGAACCGACGAGGTATGAGGCTACCGTTTTTGCAGCCGTGACGCCGGTGCTGGTCATTGCGGATTTTTCCTGATCGATGCGCGCTGCGTGGATCAAATCTTCCATCGCGGAAACTTCATGTGAAATTTCACTGCAACTCATCTGCAGGTCTGACTGCCGGCTTATTTGCAGGGCGTCGCCGTCCATCGCGTTTGCGGGGACCGTGATGGAAAGCATGAGGGCGGTGCCAGTCAGAAATGGTAGAAAAAACTTCATAGTCCCAGCTTACGGGATGGGCGGCCAGAGGCAAGGGTGAGGGTTGTTTTTTCTGCAATTTATACAGCATAAAAATGCTTTTTCGGCGCCTTTGTATGATCCAAAGAAAAAAGCACGATGCGGACACCGTGCTTTCAAAACTGTAAGTCTGTCTGACTGGTCTGCTTTTATGCTGCCGCCGTCAGGTTGGAGGCGAATTTCTTGCCTCTGTCTTCGGCCAGCTCGTAATTGAGCTTCTGCCCTTCCTCAAGCGTTTTCATCCCTGCCTGCTCAACAGCGGAGATATGAACAAAAACATCATTTCCGCCTTCATCAGGAACGATAAAACCAAAACCTTTGGTCGGGTTGAACCATTTAACCGTACCGGTAGCCATATAAAAGTCTCCTTCAGAGTAAGTAAAGTAACCGCCCGGCCAGTATCGAGCCGAACTTACCTGAAAGTAGGCCATAGCTTCATTTTAGCGTCAATTAAATTTAAAGGAGGCGGGCTGAATTTTACAACGATGCTGTTCTTATGGTAAATAAGCTAACTAAATATTAACGGCGACCCGAAAAAATGACAGAAAAGACGCATTTCATAAAACGTCAATCAAACAAAAATTCTGTTGAGGGTGGGCCGTTTTCGGCCTTCCGGATTTCCGGAGACGAAAGAGTTACAACTGCCAATTTCGCGTGCGATGAACGCGCGTGCAGGAGAATAACTATGCGTATCTGGACACTTAAATTTTTAGCATTTTTAATTTGGGGGCTGTTTCTGTTTATGCCTTTTATCGCCCATGCCGGTGAAGGGTTCGAAACGCAGTTGCCCGCCCGTAGCCAATCCGTTGCCGCAACTACTCTGTTTTCATTTGGCAATATGCAATTGCAGCTTGATAGCAGAGACATCAAAATTCCGGTTCAGGATAAATGGTCTGTTAAGTTAAATGCCGGTGCGGACACTGTTTTGCAAAACGATCTGCCGGCAGATGTACGCCATGATCGCTTGCAGCTGGACCATGGCGGCCGGAATTCCTTTCGGTTCGGACTTGGCTTGAATTACCGGTTTTAGTCTAAAAACTGCCTTTAATTTTACGGGCTTGCTTTGCAAAAATAACCACCCTTTAAAGCTTGCGGAGTTAACATAATAATTATGGAGGCAACGGTCTTGGCTCCACACAAGACCCCTTCATAAAAGTAAACTCCACTATCTTCGAAGAAAGGAAAGGGTGGGATATTATGACTCTATCTGTCGAAACACTCCTTGTCGTGTCGTTACTAATGGCGGTATTTGCTGCCGTCGCGACCGTCGGGACGAGCCTGTTTCTCGGTGCCGGCTATGAGCGGCTTCGTAACGGGTTTGAAAGTATCAAAAAGCAAACCGCATTTTTCAGTGATGCCATTCATAAGCTGGATGGCCGTGTTGAAGGGCTGGAAAAGCAGGGTAATTACTTTTTTGAGGCGATTACCAAGCTGGAGCAGGACGAGGTTGCGCCAGAGACTTCTGCCCGGGAACAAGAGCATCAGGATGAAAAAGCACCGGATGTGAAGAGCCTGATTATGGCTGGAAAAGAGGATGCTATTCGCACCAAGACCGACGACCTGCTGACGGCTTCGGGCTTTGGGGGCAATAGTTCTCACTTCCACTAAACGTATCAGGAGCGGTATTTAAACCGACCTTGCTGGAAAACCTGAAAAGACAAGCGGCGCGGCTTATGCTGCGCCGCTTGTTTTATGTTATTGCGGTTTTGTTATTGGTGTTTTTATTGGTGAGCGCTACCGCATCTTTAATGCTGCTTTGCAAAAAAGAAAGCAATAAAGTTTCAGTAATCGCGCTGCGCAGAAAATCTTGTTCTGTTTAGCTGTCTCGAAATTGATTTATTCGGTCTATTTTTCGGGTTGTATGGATTTTTCTTATTTTTGGAGGGGCTTTAGGTGTTTAATACATAGCAATTACTGAAATCGGTGTGAGTATTATTTGTGCATTGCAAAAGCGGTAGTTGAGGCTTGACCCCTCAAGGAGCAACCAAGAAAGGAACACTTTGTCATGTCCGAATTAGAGATCAACCCCATCGTCACTGATATTACTGCAGACGTTTCTTCTCATGCAGAATACAGCAACCATGAAAAAATCTTTCTAATCACAGACGCGGTTAGCGGTCTGGAAGCGCGTATTTTTATTCATAGCCTGATTGAAGGCCGTGCGCTTGGCGGTTGCCGCCGTTGGGAATATAAGAGCGAGTCTGACTGGAACGCAGACGGCCTGCGCCTGTCGCGCGGCATGACGCGTAAGTCTGCTGTGTCTGGCCTGCCGCTGGGCGGCGCGAAAGCGGCTATTCGTCACGGCAACCCGACGCCTGATATGATGCGCGCCTTTGGCCGCGGCATCGACATGATCGAAAAGCAGTATGGTATGAAATACATCACTGCCGAAGATGTCGGTATTACCGAAGAGCTGCTGAAAGAAGTGAAAAAAGAAACTGCCAACGTTCGCGGCATTACGCCTGAAGAAACAGGTGTTGAGCTTGCCGGCGGCGATCCGGGGCCGTTTACGGCCTATGGCGTGTTTGCCGGAATCCGGACCGCAGTAAAGCACAAAATGGGCAAGGAAAGCCTCGAAGGTGTTACCGTTGCCGTTCAGGGGCTTGGTGATGTTGGCTACTTCCTGTGCGAGTTTCTCGCCGAAGCCGGTGCGAAGCTGATGGTTGCCGATCTTGATGAAGGCCGCGTCAACCGCGTTGTTTCTAACTTTGGTGCGACTTCTGTTGATCCGAATGAAATCGTCGCGATGGATGTCGATGTCTTTGCACCTTGTGCAATGGGCGGCGTGCTCAACGACACGATCAAGGCGATGATCGTTGCCGGTTCCACGAACAACCAGCAAAAAGACGAAATCAACAACATGGAAAGCAAGATGCTCATGGAGCGCGGCATTCTGTATGCGCCGGATTACGTGATCAATGCGGGTGGCCTGATTTCTGTCTTTTATGAAGGCGAGAGCAAGGACAGCATCATGGAGATGGTTGGCAAGCAGGTCAGCGGTGCGCTGGAGCGCATTTTCATGACCTCCATGGAAAAGGGCATGGATACGGCGACGATTGCCGATCAGCTTGCTGAAGAAATGCTGCAGGAAAAACGCGCCAGCATGGAAAGCGAAGCAGCGCGCGCCGCAGCATAACCGGCAGATATTTTAGACGGATTATAGAGGCGGGCCCTGATCGGGGCCCGTTTTTTTTTAATGTTTTTATAGGTTTAACGGCATGCATGTAAAAAAACTTGCATCATTCTTTATGGTTGTATTAAGTTTCTTCCATAAATATGTAAAACATGTGTGTGGAGACTTGAGTATGACTACGAACGTAAAAGCCGATTCCGGCGTTATGAACGCTATCCTTGTAAGCAGATTGTCGATTGAGCGCTGCCAGAGTTATCTGGCGCATCTTCATGCGATAATGCATCTATGTGATGATGCTATGGCGCGTGATGAACTGGTTACAGAAAGCGTGATAAACATTATGAGGACGATCGAAAGCGAGCTGGCCCACAGCGCCAGCGCCCTCGGTACTTTCGATTGACTCTGTTCATCATCATTATTTTTGAGCAAAGGCTATGCCAGCCTTGAGATGAGCCGGTGCGTTCCTGTAAGCGGGAACGCCCGGCTTTTTTCTCAGGCCTTTAGGCGAAGGGCCGTTTCATATGCTTGCAAGTAGCTCGATATAGCGCGGGAGGCTTGATGGGACGCCATATAACTTTCTCGCCCGGCTTTGCCGAGCTGTGTACGAAGGGCATTATTTTGCAGCAATGATTTTATATTTTCGCGCCATGCCAGAACATTATTTCCATCGATCAAATAGCCGTTGCTTTCATGTTCGATGGGGGAGCGTTCCGGCGGCATTCCGCTTAATACACAGGTGCCGCAGGACCATGTTTCCAGCGTCAGGCGGTCTGTGCCGCCACTGCGGTGGGGGACGATGCAAAGGTCGAGGCCGGTCAGAAACTGCTGCGCGTTATCGCAATGTTCTGTGAAAAATGTACGGTCATGTATGGCCTGTCGTTTTGCCGCATTTTGCCAGCTTTCCAGTGCCGGGCCGCGCCCGCATATGTGCAGATGTATGCCGGAAATATCACGGATCGCCTGCAAAACCGGCTCGATGCGATAAATGTCTGAAGCGTCCAGCATGCAGCCGATGACAGGTTTTTCGTCGCTTGTCTTTGGTTGGGGACGGCCATCGGGACAAAGGTCCTGAACAAGGGGCGGGACGGGCAGGATATCGTAGTCAAGCGCGGCCCCTTGCTGCGGATAGGCGACGGAAAGGGCGATGTCGCTGGCGGCGAGGGTGCGTTTATGCTGCGCCACATCCGAAGCGGCAAAGCCTATTCTTACGGTGTTAAACTGGATTTTTGCAGCCAATGTTACGGCGTCCGGCGTGTGTGTCTGGATCAAATGCGGGCCGAACGATTCTGCTATTTGCTGCGCAGCCTGCAGGGTGCGCAGGTCAAAGAGGCCGCTGAATTTCTGGATCGTATAAGGAACTTTAATCCGGTCGAATTGCGCCTGTCGCTCCGGGCTTGCGCTCATTATGACGTATTGGCGGATGCCAAGAGCTGCCAGTGCCTCTACAAGATCGGCAAAACGCCTTTCCATTTCTTCTGTTGCGTCGGCAGCTTTTATGTGAAAAATTTTCATCCGGCCATAAACCCTTTATTTTATATAAGTTTAGGATTTTTACTGTTCATTGCCAATGACGTTTGCACCCCCCGTCAGTATAGCTGTAAACTGAAAGGGGATTCGCGATCAACCCGTTCCGGAAGAGAGTTGGGAGTATGTGGTTAGCCATTTGGGGCATTTTTGCCGTTTTTATTTTTGGATTTGTCATCTGGACGATGGCAGTACTTTATCAGCAAAAGCGCGCCTGGTCTGCTTTTGCCAAGCGGCACAAGCTAAAATACGATGCGGGTACCTTTATGGGGTCGCCGACCGTTACAGGGAAGATTAAAGACCGGCTGCTGTCGCTTTATACCGGGATTCAGCAAACCGATGATATTCGCGGCCAGCGTTTTGTAACAGTGATCGAATTCCAACTCGGCGACGGGATGCCAACCGGGGCGGCCATCTCAACGCCGCAATTCCGCAGCTTTATTGACGGGCTGATTTTTGATGAGACTTACCAGCCGGAACTGGCGGAGTGGGACAAGGACTATGTTGTTCGCACCCGCGACGAAAAGAATTTGAGCGCCTATCTGACCAAGGAGCGGCAGCAAGTGCTGCATTCCCTGTTTACGATGAAAACCGCTTCGGTGCTGTTTTTCTTTGATGAGCTGGAAGCAGTGCTGCGGGTTGAGACTTCGGACCCGCTGCGCAGCGAGGCGCATCTGAACGCTATAATCAAGCGCCTTGCCGATGCTGCGGAGACGCTGTCGCCGAGCAAAACGGAAAAGGTCGAATTTAAAAAGCTTCTGCAAGAAGAGAAGACGCGCTATCACAATCCGCCGGCGGAACAGGCAGCGCCAAAGGACAGCGGCGCTGCTGTTGAAGAAGACGAGATCGACCTTGAGGGGCTTGATCTTGAGGATCTTGGCATTGATGAAGATGATGACGAAGAAGAAATCATTATCATCAAGAAGAAGCGCTCAAAAAAGAAAACCGCCACAGCAGATGCTTCCGGCAATAAGAAGGCGGCCAGCAGCAAAAAGAAACCGGCAGCCGGCAAGAAGAAGACTTAATCAAGAAAGCAGTAAGCCATGCCGTAAGGTGGTAGGTGTGCTTTGTTTCCAGTGATCGTTCCGGATTGATGGTTGGCGTCAAAGATGTTTGCCCCTGCGTTCGCCGGTATCTCAATGCTTTTATCCTGATCGGAAAGGTTAAACAGGCAAAGCAGCTTTTCGTTGCCCAGGGCACGAATAAAGCCGAGCAGGTGGTCGTCTGTGACCGGGAGGAACTCCATAGTCCCTCGCAGGAGCGCCGGCTGGTTTCTACGCCATGGCAGGAAATTGCGGACGAAGTGAAGCGTTGCGGCGGGGTCTTGTTCTTGCGTGGTAACGGCGAGGCCGTAATGCTTTTTACTGACAGGCAGCCATGTTTTATCGGCGGTGCTGAAACCCGCATGCTGCTTGCTGTCGTCCCACGGCATCGGGGTGCGGGCGCCGTCGCGGCCCTGCCATTGCGGGTAAAGATACAGCCCCCACGGGTCTTGAATGTCTTCAAATTCTATATCGGCTTCGGGCAGGCCAAGCTCTTCCCCTTGATAGAGAAACGCAGATCCGCGCAGGCTAAAGAGCAGGGCGGTCAGCAGCTTGGCAAAGCGCGGGTCTTTTTCGTGTTCGTTGCCCCATCGCGAAACAGCGCGGACGACATCATGGTTGGAAAGCGCCCATGACGGCCACGGCTCGCCGGGCTGCTGCTCGAAGATATTGACGGCGTTATGGATGAATGTTGCGCTGGGCTGGCGGCCGCTTAGCAGGCTGAAATTATAGGCGGTGTGCAGCAGCTTGTCGTTTGCCGTGTATTGGGCGGCGACTTCGATGCAGTGCTCTCCGCCGACTTCTGCGACGGCCATGCGGTCGCCATCGTATTTATCGAGCAAAGCGCGTATTTTTTCGAGAAAACCGAACATTTCCGGCTGCGACAGGTCGTTGACATGCTGTTGCATCGTGTGGGGCGTCGCGAAATTCACGTTATGAAAGGCCGGGGTCGGAAACGGGTTGGGCGGGTTGTCGGTCAGCGCGCGGTTATGCATCCCGTAATTCAGCGCATCGAGGCGGAAACCGTCCACCCCCATGTCGAGCCAGAAAGCGGCTTCGGCCAGTATGGCTTCCTGAACTTCGGGGTTGTGCAGGTTAAGGTCGGGCTGTTCGCGCAGGAAATTATGCAGATAATACTGGCCGCGATGCATGTCGAATTCCCAAGACGAACCGCCGAAAATAGATTGCCAGTTATTCGGCGGGCTGCCGTCGGGCTTTGCGTCTGCCCAGACATACCAGTTTGCTTTCGGGTTGGTGCGGTTTTCGCGGCTTACCTGAAACCATTTATGTTCGTTGGAGGTGTGGCTCATCACCTGGTCGATGATGACTTTCAAACCAAGGTCATGGGCTTTTTGCAAAAGCGCTTTGAAATCGGCGAGCGTACCGAAGAGCGGATCGACGTCGCGGTAATCTGCAACGTCATAGCCAAAATCTTTCATTGGTGATTTAAAGAACGGCGACAGCCAGATCGCATCGACGCCGAGCGACGCAACATAGTCAAGTTTGGCGGTGATTCCGGGCAGGTCCCCGACACCGTCGCCATTGCTGTCATAAAAAGAGCGCGGGTAGATCTGGTATATGATCGCCCCGCGCCACCATTCTTTTATTGGCATAGCTGGCCGTTATTTACTCGGCTGCTGCGCCTTCTGCGGAATCACCGGCTTCGTCGGCGGCGATCTTCGCAGATACGATTTTGTCCGGGTTGGCCGGCGGCTCGCCCTTGGTGATGTTATCGACAAGTTCCATACCTTCGACAACCTGACCCCATACGGTGTATTTGCCGGTCAGGAAGCTGCAACCAGTGTCGGTGAAGCAGATGAAGAACTGGGAGTTCGCGCTGTTCGGATCAGCCGTACGGGCCGCGCCGACAGTGCCGCGCTTGTATGCATAATCGCTGAATTCAGCCGGAACGTCCGCATAATCGGAACCGCCCGTGCCGGTGCCGGTCGGGTCGCCGGTTTGTGCCATGAAGCCCTCGATAACGCGGTGCCATACAACGCCGTCATAGAAACCTTCGCGGGCGAGCGTTTTAATGCGCTCGACATGCTGGGGTGCAATGTCGGGAAGCAGTTCGATCACGACCGGGCCGGATTCGAGGTTGAGGATAAGGGTGTTCTCAGGATCGGCGGCCTGCGCGCTACCTGCTGTCGCTGCTGTCATAATCAATAAACTCCAGGCTGTGAGGGTTAATTTCCTTAGCATTGTATGCTCCTTGCTAATGTTACGCCTAAAGAGTCGTGCCATAGCTTTCTTGTCAATGCAAGGCGGAGTTTACGCAGAGGTCATTAAGGGTGTATTAACGAATGTATCGTTTTTTCCACGGAGGAGGCGTGTTGTCGTTGCCGGATTCTTCTTTGGAGAATCTTTCGCCAAGGCGGCGTGCGGCTTCTTTCATTTCCTCGCGGCTGATTTCAAGGACTTGCGGGGCTTTGCCTTCTTTGTTGAAACGTTCTTTCATCGCGTCAACTGTTTGAAGGCAGGCGCCGCATTGCGGGTCTTGGCCGGTTGCTTTGCGATGAACGTCCTCGGCGTGTTCCGGAGATTCGTTTTCAATGACCTTGCGGGCGGTGGCGCAGTCAAAATCGC
>CBDUPU010000056.1:0-11761 GCA_965369185.1 uncultured Rhodospirillales bacterium | reverse complement strand
TGAGTCAGGCGCTGCGTAAGCTGACCGGTTCGATCTCCCGTTCACGCACAGTGGTTATCTTTATTAACCAGATTCGTATGAAAATCGGTGTCATGTTCGGCTCTCCTGAAACGACGACCGGTGGTAACGCCCTGAAATTCTACTCCTCTGTGCGGATGGACATTCGCCGCATCGGATCTATCAAGGACCGTGACGAGGTCGTAGGGAACCAGACCCGCGTCAAGGTCGTTAAAAACAAAATGGCGCCGCCTTTCCGCCAGATCGAATTTGACATTATGTATGGCGAGGGCATTTCGAAAATGGGCGAATTGATTGACCTTGGGGTACAGGGCGGATTCGTTCAAAAGTCCGGTGCCTGGTTCTCTTATGGCGAAACCCGCATTGGCCAGGGGCGTGAAAACGCCAAGCAGTTCATGCGCGATAATCCGGACGTTGCGAAAAAGCTCGAAGCGCAAATTCGCCAGAATGCCGGGATCGTTGCTGATACCATGCTCACCGGGCCGGATAACGGCAATGACCCTGCCGAGTCGGCAGAAGATTCCGCTGCAGATAAAAAAGCAGAAGCCAAGAAAGCAGCCAGCTGATTTCCAACCCGCTTCTGACTTCATTAAAGCGACAGGCCGCCATCGGGCGGCCTTTTGTTTATAGCAAAGTGACGAAGAGTCAGAGGTGGATTAGCCTTTTTTCAAAAGGCGCTGTTTGTCGCGTCCCCAGTCGCGCTGCTTGATGCTCTCGCGCTTGTCGTGCATTTTTTTGCCTTTGGCCAGCGCAATTTCCAGCTTTGCCATACCGCGGCTGTTAAAATACATGCGGGTCGGGATGATGGTATAGCCTTCGCGGGTAACGGCGCCAATCAGGCGGTTAATCTCGCGGCGGCGCAAAAGCAGGCGGCGGGGGCGGGTCGGCGTATGCTGTAAATGGCTTCCGGCCTGCTGGTATTCCGGGATGTTGGCGTTAAACAGGTAAATTTCATTACCTTTGGGGCCGACATATGATTCATTGATGCTGCATTGGCCATTGCGTAGTGATTTCACCTCGGTGCCGGACAGTTCGACCCCGGCCTCAAATTTTTCCTCAAGATGATAATCAAAGCGCGCACGCCTATTGTCGGCGATTGTCACGTCGGTTGAAAGAAGTCCGGATTTGCTTTTGTTTTTCTTAGCCATGGGCTCGCAATATGGAGCCGCTGCCCTTTGAAATCAAGCCGGCTTTTTCCATGGCTGCATCAACTGCCTCACGCGCTTGCGCCGAAGCCCGTACCAGCGGAAGGCGCAGTTCCTCTGCACAAAGCCCCAGACGGTTGGCAGCATATTTTACAGGCTGCGGAGAGCTTTCGACAAACAGCGCTTCATGCACCGGCATCAGCCGGTCCTGAATTTCTTTCGCCAGCGCCTTGTCGCCGGCCATCCATGCATTATGCAGATCGGCGCACAGGCGCGGCGCGATGTTCGAGGTTACTGAAATGCAGCCATGTCCGCCTTCTTCCAGATAGTCATAGATCATACCGTCTTCGCCTGATAACTGGCAGAAATCCGCACCGCAAGCCTCGGCCTGCTGTTTGATACGCGATAAATCACCGGTCGCGTCCTTAACGCCGACAATGTGTGGAATCTTTGCCAGCTTGGCCATGGTTTCCACACTCATATTGATGACACTTCGCCCCGGAATATTATATATAATGATCGGTATATCTACTGCGCCGGCGATTGTGTGATAGTGGGCGTAAAGCCCTTCCTGAGTCGGCTTGTTATAATAAGGTGTGACGATGAGCGCTGCATCTGCGCCGCTTCTTTTTGCTGAAGCCGTTAATTCAATTGCCTCTGCCGTGCTGTTAGAGCCGCTTCCGGCGATAACAGGGACGCGCCCGTTGACCACATCTATACAGCGCTCGACAATGCGTTTATGTTCGGCATGGGAAAGCGTCGGGGATTCTCCCGTTGTGCCGCAGGGGACAAGAGCATGAGTGCCATTTTCAATTTGCCATTCGACCAGATGATCAAACGCCTGCCAGTCAACCTGGCCGTCTTTAAACGGCGTAATCAGGGCCGTTACGGAGCCTTTAAACATGCGGATATCCTTCATGCCGGAAATAAATTAAATTCGGCGTGTAATGTATCCCTAACCGCGCCATCTTGCAAGAAACGCAGGACTGGAACGGTTTTTGCCCTCGTGCCGCTATTGTCCTTGTTGTTATTGGCCGGGCTTGTTGTTTCATCCTTTCCGGCGCGGGCGGTTGATAATGTGCAGGAAAGCGTTTTGTCCCCCGGTGACCGGACATTGACGCTTCAGGCACTATCCGCCATCAAGGGCGGTAACTGGAAACAGGCCGAAAAGCTTATTGCTCGTACCCGCGACCCGCTTGCTGCGAAAATCTATTATTGGCTGGCCTATACAAAAGGTGCGGGGAGCATATCCTTTGCCCGTGTCACCGGTTTTGCAAACCAGAACCCGGACTGGCCTTGGCAGATGAAGCTCAGACTTGCCGCGGAAAAGGCGCTAACGCCGGATGTTTCCGACGAGGCCGTGATTGACTGGTTTGATGCACACCGTCCGCTCACACCGGATGGGCTGGAACGTTATCTTGACGCTCTGGAACGTCACGGGCAGAAGGCCAAGCTGCAAAAAACCTTGCGGGACTGGTGGCAGGACGCCCTGATAACCCCGTCACAGCAGGACCAGTTCCTGCGTAAATACCGCAAATATCTTGATGCGGATTCCCATCGTCGCCGCCTCGACAAGCTGTTGTTCAAGGAGCACTTTACCAATGCCCGCGCCGTTGCCCAGATCCTTGGCCGCGGCTATCCGGCGCTTGCTGAAGCGCGAATAGCACTGGCCGCCAATACAAACGGTGTAGATGGCCGCATTGCCAGCGTTCCCGCTCATCTCGCAAACGATCCCGGTCTGGCCTATGAACGGCTGCGTTGGCGCCGCCGCCACAACAAGGATTTCGGCGCGATGGAAATTCTTCATAATGCGCCACCTGCCGCGATGATTACAAACCTTCCTGACTGGTGGATGGAGCGGCACATTATCGCCCGTCGCCTGATGGAACAGGGACAGTTTGAAAGCGCCTATATGCTGGTTTCCAAACACCAGCAGGAAGAAGGGCTTGGTTTTGCCCAAGCGGAATTTCTCGCGGGCTGGCTGGCGCTGCGCTTTCTGGATAAGCCATGGCGCGCTTTTGAACATTTCGAGGCGCTTTATCACCGTGTTGAAACACCGGTGAGCCGGGCACGAGGGGCATACTGGGCCGGCCGCGCCAGTGATGATCTCGGGCATCCGGAAATTGCCCGTCAGTGGTACCGTGTTGCCGCGCGTCACCAGACAACGTATTACGGCCAGCTAGCCCTTGCCGCGCTTGATGACGAGTACAAGCCGCCGCAACAATTGCCGCCGGAACGTTCTCTTGAAGCGCTGAACGCCTTTAACCGGAGCGAGATGGTGCAGGTCACGCGGCTTTTGCATCAGGCTGGTCTTCGCCGTGAAACCTCCGGATTTCTTGATGCGCTGGCCGATGTTACCGATGTGCCGGAAAATTATATTCTGGTGGCTGACCTTGCCGAGGAACTGGACCACTATCACAACGCAGTGCGCATTGCCAAAAAAGGTTTGCAGAAAAATATCCTGATGATGGATCACGCCTATCCGACCATTCTGTCGCGGTTGCGCAATATTGATGTGGAATGGGCGCTTGTTCACGCGCTCATTCGTCAGGAAAGCGCGTTTGATTACGATGCGCAAAGTCCGGCCGGTGCGCGCGGTTTAATGCAGGTCATGCCTGCGACGGCCATGGAAGTGGCACGTAAGAAAGGCTGGTCGCACCGTACCGAGTGGCTGACCAGCCAGCCAGACCACAATATCCGTATCGGGTCGTCTTACATACAGCAGATGCTTGACCAGTATGATAATTCCTATCCGCTGGCGCTCGCGGCCTATAATGGCGGGCCGGGCCGGGTCAATCGCTGGCTTCGCGAGCTTGGCGACCCCCGCAAGGGAGAGATCGATATGCTGGACTGGGTCGAGCTGATCCCGGTTTATGAAACCAGAAACTATGTCCAGCGCGTTCTGGAAGGCGTTTATATTTACCGCATCAAGCTGGCAAATGCGCAGCAGAACGGCCAGCCGCCTCCCATTCACATCGCATATCGCAACGCAAATCAGTAGAACGCTTTACTATCATGCAAAGGTGTTCACCCTAACCAGCTGATTTTGTTTTGTTTTGTTTTGCTTGTCATGCCTGTGTAGGGTGGCAAGCCTCTTGCTTATTAGCCTTTCGTACAGATAACCGGAAGTAGGAAGGGTGATAAGTATGAAGCTATTACTTGCCGATGATCATACGCTTTTTCGTGATGCGTTAGTTCAGTTTCTTGAACGTATCGCACCCGATGCCAGAGTTGCTGTTGCAAAAGACATGCAGGGGGTTTTCGAGATAATGGCGCATGATGCCGCTTTTGATCTGGTCTTGCTGGATTTTCGCATGCCGGGGATGGACGGTTTAAAGGGGCTGGAAAAACTGCGCAAAGATTACCCTGACGTTCCGGTAGCGTTACTATCTGGCCTCGCAGAAAAAACGCATGTTGAAAAGGCAATGGAGCTGGGCGCTGCCGGATTTTTTCCAAAGACCATGTCCGGGCGGGCGCTTCTCGGTGGTATTCAGAAAATTCTTGATGGCGGACACTTCATTCCCATCGACCATAAGACCCGCCAGATTATGCCGTCTTATTATGATGATGGTTCCGGCGGCTATACGGGCAGCACATCTTACGATGAAGCCATGCATGAAGTGGGGGAGACGCGCCTGACCCCGCGTGAAAAGGAGGTTTTATCACATTTGTTGAACGGGGCATCTAACCGTGAAATCGCCATAGCCCTTGAGCTGCAGGTTGTTACCATAAAACTTCACGTGCGCGGTATTTGCCGAAAGCTTGGGGCGCGTAACCGGACGCAGGCTGCATTAAAAGCACAGCATATGGGGTTATTGTCCTGAAGATAAAAACTTTGGTGCCGCCGCCGCGCCTAATCAAACGGGCCGAACTGGCGCTGATCATATTTATTGTTGTGATTTTCGCGCTATCGGCGATTGAGTGCGGCGCTTTTGCGTTCGATCATATGAAGGACAGCAGTGATTTCACCTATGTCTTTGCCTCTATCATTTGTATGACGGTTGCCGGTCTGGGGCTGATTTTACTCCTGCTGGCGAAGCTGTACAGGCTTCATCTGGCCGGCCGCGAAAGAAAGAAAATCATGGGGCTTTTAGTGCCGCGTATGGCAGCGCTTGAAGCCAGCATGGACGGTATTGGCTTGGTCGATGCAGAAGGAAAGCTCACCTACCTTAACAAGGCGCTCTTAACGCTTCACGGGCTGGACGAGCGGGATTTGCCCGATTATATCGGCCAGCCGTGGAGCGCGCTGTATTCTCCAAAAGGCCGTCAGGATATCCGTGAAAAAGTCATGCCGCATTTGGAAAAATTCGGTAACTGGCAAGGAGTTGCCCCGATTATTCGAAAGGGTGGCGGCATCGTTTATGCAGAAATGTCTCTGACCTTGCTGGAAGATGGCGGTCTGATCGGCACGGCCCGTGATATTACCGAGCGGCAGCGGGCAGAAAGAGAGAAAGAGGAGTGGCAGCGCCAGTTTTTCCAGTCCCAGAAGATGGAAGCGATAGGGCGGCTTGCCGGCGGCGTCGCGCACGATTTTAACAATATTCTTGCCTCGATGCTGGGGTTTGCAGGTTTTTTGCTGGAAGATCTTGATAGCGGGTCGGAACATCATCACTTCGCAGGACAAATTATGATCGGCGGGTTGCAGGCGCAGCACCTGATTGAACAAATTCTGGCGTTTTCCCGACCTGAGGATACCGAGCTAGAAATTGTCGATCTTGTCAACGCTGCCAGCCTGACGGCCGATATGCTTAAATCCACCATGCCGTCCAGTATCGCGCTTGAGGTCGATATTGATATCGCCGAGGCGTATATAGCGGGGAACCCCACCCGCATAAGTCAGGCGCTGATGAATTTATGCGTCAATGCCATTGATGCCATGAACCGTGAACGGGGGCGCTTGTCCATTACCTTGGCCGCCGCTTCTAGTGAGGACTTGCCGTTTCCTGAAGTGGCGCAGATTGATTGCGATGCACCGCAATCACCTTGTGAAAATGCCAAGCTTGTCCAGCTAGGTAGTGATAAAGAAAGCGGCGAGACCCTTATGCAGTGCGGCGCGCTTGCCCAGGGAAAGCAATATGTCTGCCTCGAGGTAAGTGATACGGGCTGCGGTATTCCCCGCGCAGTCATGGAGCATATGTTCGAGCCGTTTTTTACCACCAAGCCAATCGGTCAGGGATCAGGGCTTGGACTGTCATCTGTCCATGGTATTGTAATGGGGCATGGCGGCGCGATGGTCGTTCGAAGCACGCCGCGCGCGGGTACCAGCTTTGCGCTTTATTTTCCTCTAACTGAATACGATCAGGGGCAGGCTGTCATAAGGCAGCGCTCAAAAACAAAAGCGGCGACATCAGCGCGTATTTTAATCGTAGAGGACGGAGACAGCATTCGTGAAATGCATGAAAAAATGGTGATCCGTATCGGTTATGAGGTTGAAAGCTGCGCAGATGGCGATATCGCCGTGGACATACTGCGTGAGCGTCCGGGCTATTTTGATCTCGTCATTACTGATTACACGATGCCAAATATGAGCGGAACCGAACTGGCGCAGGAAATTGCAGGTGATTTTCCGGGGCTACCGGTTATTCTGCTTTCCGGCTACAGTGACCGCCGCCTGCAACATCTGGCGGCAGAAAGCCCCAATATCCTGCATGTTTTGCGCAAACCTGTTTCTGCTGAAATTTTGGCGGAATATATTCAGAGCGCGCTTATTCAGGGCAAGGTTTTTAATAAAACCGCAGAAGACGGTCAGGCCGGGGTTAGCTGTCGGTAGCGGCAGCGCTATCCTTGCGGCGACGCCCTTCGAACCACCATGCCGCGATCAGCAAAGAGAGCAGTCCAAGCGCATAGAGCCATGCCGGTAAAAACGGCGTGTCCCTGACACCGGTCACGGTATAGCTGCGGTTTTTGCGCAGGCCAAGCCAGCTTTCGCCGCTAAAGTCGCGGCCGGGGGATATCAGCCTGATATTTGGTGACGGCGTGTTCGCAAGCCAGTAAATACCGCCCTGCGATGCGTTGACGATCGGCGCCATGCGCTCTTCTGTCGTCTTGACGCCGCGCAGTTCCGGCGGGTTCAGATCACCGATAATTGCAAACCGTTTTTGCTCACCGTCCGACACGGTGTAGATACCGAGCTTGTCTCCTTGAAAGCGTGCCCTTAAATCGCCGTCGCTGCCTGATGTCAGTTCGATCTGCTTTTCATTACCTTCAGGGTCGGTAACGGTTGCGGTGATGGAATCTTCTGTCAGCGAACGGCGGCTTACAATGATGGTCCTGCCGTCAACGCGCACATCAAGCGCGTTTTCCTCGAGCTCCGGCTCTTTCATCAGCCAGTGGGCGAGGCGGCGCAGCAGTTCGGCTTGGGGGCCGCCCCCCTCAAAGCCGTGCGCCCAAAGCCAGATATGATCACTGGCGAGCTGGGCAATACGGCCTTCGCCGACGCGGTCGAGAATAAGCAGGGGCTGTCCGTTTGCGCCGTCCATCAGGACATTGCCGCGCAGTTTTTGTACGGCGACTTGTCGCAGCCATGAGCCCCAGCCGGCGCTTTGATCAAGCTGGCTGGTCCAGTTCAGATTCTGCGTTACCGGGTGGCGTTTACCTATATCGGTGATTGCCGGCTTATAGGATTGCTCCAGTATCTGGCCGGTCGGGTAGGCGGGCAGGACCTCCTTCAGCGCGGTCGTATAAATAGAATTTTCGTTGGCGAAGTCCGGGCCGCTGGCTTCCAGCAGCGCGCCACCTTTTTTGACGTAGTTGGCGATATTGGAAAAATAATAGTTCGGCAAAATCCGGTTGAGCCGGTAGCGGTCAAAGATGATCAAATCAAAATCATACAGCTTGACCTCGAACAGCTCACGGAACGGGAAGGCGATCAGTGACAGTTCGTTCTGCGGCGTGGCATCGAGCTTGTTCGGTTCGCGCAAAATCGTGAAGTGGACAAGATCAACACCCGGATCGGCCGTCAGGATATTGCGCCATGTCCGCCCGCCAGTATGCGGCTGGCCGGAAACCAGCAGCACCCGCAACCGGTCGCGGACGCCGTTGATAATCAGCGGTGCGCGGTTATTGGCAAGGGTAATCTCGTTATCCAGAGGTGATGCTTGAATGTCGACGATATTCTGGCCGGCATGATCGATTTTGACCTTCAGGCTCCGCTCTTCGCCGACCGGCACAAGGTCGATTTTCGGATTGTCATTATTATTGCGCGTGACCACCGTCGCAAATTCTTCACCGATATTATCGGTATCTTCTATGCGATAACGGACAGTCACGCTTTCCCCGACAATGCCATAGGCCGGGGCTTCCAGAACGACGATTTGCCGGTCGCGCTCATCGGGTGAGCCGCTGAGAAGCGCATGTACCGGGCCGAAATCGTCAAACCTTTCCGGATTGGACGGTACATCGTGAATTTGCCCGTCCGTCAGGAAAATGGCGCCGGCTCGCCGCGTCAGCGGCACGTCGCTCATAATCTGGTCAAGTGAGTCGAAAAGCCTGGTTTCATTGGTCAGACCTTCGCTGTCCGCCGGCGCTTCTATGACACGAACGTCCAGCCCGTTAAGCTGGTTCAGCCGCTCTTTCAGGTAGGCGAGCGCCTCGTCGGTGCGGGCGGTGCGTTCGCCGTTTTGCTGGCTGGGCGAACGATCTACGACAACGGCCACGACATCGGAAACCGGCTTGCGCTCTTCCTCGATAATCGCGGGGTTAAGCAGCAGCAGGATAAAAGCGGCACTGCATAAAGTGCGCCAGATCAGGCCGCGACGGTAAAATATCGTTGAAAGGGCGAACAGCAACAGCGCCGCGCCTGCCATGCCGTAAATCAGCATTTCAGGGACAAGCGGCGCAAAATGGATTGTGACGGCTGCGTTCATTGTCCCAGCCTTTCAAGGATCGCCGGCAGGTGAACCTGATCTGCTTTATAGTTCCCGGTCAGCGCATACATCATCAGATTAACACCAAAACGCATTGCGATTTCCCGTTGTCGCTGCCCGCCACCAAGACGGACGCCGCTGTCCCCACCGGACGCCCATGCCGCCGCCCAGTCATTGCCGCCGATAATGACTGAGGAAACACCATCGCGGCCGCTGGTACTTTGTTCTTCGACCCAGAGCATGCCACCGTCATAACGCCCCGGAAAACTGTCGAGCAGATAAAAGGATTTCGCCAGCACGTGATCCTTGCTGATCGGGGTAAGAGGCGGCAGGTCAAGGCTCCCGACCATTTCACGCAGCTTGCCGGCGTTGGCGCCGCCCGCCTGACCGTAAACCCCTTGCGCTGTGGAGGGGAGGTCTCTCGTGTCAAACAGGATCGTGCCGCCATGATCCAGATAATACTGGATTTTCTGCAGCGCCTCGCTTGAAAGGGGTTTCTGCTCCTGTGTCACCGGCCAGTAAATTAGCGGGAAGAAGGCAAGCTCGCTGCTTTCCGGGTCCAGCGCGACCACGCCCGAAGGCTCTACCGACGTGCGGCGGGCAAGTACTTCGCCAAGCGCTTCCAGACCGCGCTGCGCCGTCATATCGACTGCGGCGTTACCGGATTTCATATAGGCAAAATGAATGTTACCGGCATATTCGATCATCTGCCGCGTGTCCTGCGCCTGCGTGGGTGCTGCGCCGAGCAGGCCGAGCATCAAAAGCGCGGCAGCCGGTGCATGGCGAAAACGCCGCCAGCTGAACTGCATCAGTGCCATTAACAGCCAGTCGAGCAAGAACAGCGCAAAGGATGCCAGCAACAGCCACGGCATTAAACTGGTTTCGTTCTGCTTGCCGTATTCGCCGCGATCAACACCAAGCGGCAGGCTGATAAAGGTTTTTAACGCGCCCAGTCTTTCTCCCAGATTGATTGATCTCTGGTATCCGGCATGGCCGTAAATGCCGGGCGGGTTGACTGGGCCTGGCACGATCGTATCGGCCTGTTCGCTTGCGATCGGCTGGACAAAACCGCCGGGCTGTGTCACTGCGCCTTCGCCGTCCAGAACCAAAAGCGGCTGCAACATGCCGCCGCTGCTCTGCGCTTGCGGATTACTGCTGCCGGCAAGGCTCACGATCCGGCGCAGCATCTGGACAAACACGCCGGACAGAGACAGGTCGGACCATAGCGGCGTCGCGGTCGTGTGTACCAGAACGATCAGCCCGTCATCAAGACTGTCAGCGGTAATAAGCGGTGTGCCGTCCTCCAGCACCGCCCAGCTTTTTTCTTCCAGCCCTTGTACCGGCTGGGCAAGAAGCTGCCGCCTGACCGTAATGTCTCCGGACAAGGGAATACCATAGAGCGGGCTGGTTTTAAAAAAAGCTGCCAGCTTGACCGGCGCATCCCATGTCAGTGCCCCGTCCATCGCCCGACCGCCTTTTAAAAGCGGTACAGGCACAAGGAAGCTTTCGCCCTGCGTCATGTTCGGCCCTGCAAAGCGCAGCAGCAATCCGCCCGCACGCACCCAGCCCTCCAGCGCGTTTAACTCTTCCGGTGGCATCGCCCCGACATTCGGCAGGATGATCACTGCCGGTTCATTTTCCAGCAATTGCGATACCGTGCCGCGCGACATATTGGCATAGGGTGCAAGCGCTTTTTCTATGTAATAGCTCTCTTCGATCAGCGGCGCGGTGTCGCCGTCGCCCACCGGTGCGGCAATACCGACATTGCGGCGCTTGAACTGGTCATCAAGCAGCAGAACGGCGCCTGCGCCTTTGCGCCCGCCTAACCGTATCTGGCTTATCTGGTTGCGCAGCGCATCGGGAACGTCAAACGTAACGCTTGCCGACTTTTCCCGTACATCCAGTGTGACGCGCTGTGAATCGATCACGCGGCCGTCGCGTCCAATCGCGTTGACGGTTACCGGCGTTCCGGCAGGCAGTTCACTTGGGCCGCTGACCAGCACAGATAGTGCCGCGCCTATTTGCCCTGAAGGCCGCAACAGGATCGGCAGTCTTGCAGGGGAGGGGCGGACATAAGAAACACCGCCCTGATTTTGCAGTGTTTCAATAAACTTATTGTCGCCTTCGCGCAGACCGTGTGACAGGAAATAGCTTTGCAGGCTGACATTCGCTCTCTGTGCCCGGACCAGCTTGTCGGCGGCATCGTAATCGGCAGGCCATGGAAGCGGTTTAAGGCCGCGCAGCACCGCTTCTGCTTGTCCTTGCGTTAATGGCCCGTAATATGACGGTGACTTGCCGCCCGGTTCCGGTGCGGTTGTCAGGATATATATGTCGCGCTGGTCGCGTGCTGCGCTGCTGATCAGGCGTTGCGCTTCTTCGTTTTGCATCTGCCATGTTTGCGCCGCCGCCCAGCCATTATCCATGACGATGCGCACGTCAGAACGGCCAGGTAGGGCATCGGCGGGATTAAGCACCGGCTTGGCAAGCGCGAAAATAATCAGCGCCAGTGTCAAAAGCCGCAGCAGCAAAATCCACCACGGAGTCCGGCTGGTTGTCGGTTCGTCAGGGATAAGCCCGGCAATCAGGCGTGCCGGCGGAAACACGATCAGGCGCGGCGCAGGCGGCGTCACCCGCAGCAAAAACCACAGTGCAGGCAGGAAAACCAGCCCGGCAAGGATCCACGGGTTGATAAAGGCAAGCGTGCCGAATGCGCCGGTAAAGCTCATCGCGCCC